>DASUBD010000159.1:0-6406 GCA_035763445.1 Candidatus Angelobacter sp. | reverse complement strand
GGTATTAGTCGCCGGATCCCAAATATTCGGGTGAAGTGACTCGTCGTAATAAGAGATAAAGAAGACTCTGCCGTCAGGCAACAATGTGCTATGTACGGCTCGCGTGGGCCAGGTGGCAAGTGAGGTCCATTGGCCTTGCACGTTGGCTTGAGGGAAGCATCGGTTGGCTACAACAAGCGGCAGTAGTAGAACAGCTGATGCTCTCAGAACCCGGAGGAGAGAGCTGAAGCGGCGCACAATGACATCTCTGATTCAGCAGTCTACTTCAGGGTTGCGCAATGAAAGATTCAACTCGGCACAAAATCTTTCCGTAACACTCGGATAAGTACGCTCTCTCACGAAGAAAGCTTGCAGAAAGACCAAATCTAAAAGGACACTAATTTTCCGGCTGTTGTCTTCGTCTTACGCGCGTCGTCAGGACTGGCTCTTCCGGAAAAATCCGCATCACCGGACAGGAGGTTCTAAACGGTCGTGGAATTTTGAAGCAAGTTTTTCAGCCGCTTCCACCAGATTGTTCTCGCGCGTCGTTTCTTTCATTGAGTATTTTGCCGACCCAGTCGCATGCCACAGGACGCGCTTATTGTGGGCATCAGAAACCGTCATGCTGATCTGGGTAGAAGATAAATCCTTGCTGGAACTGGAGGACTGTTCCATGCGGCCTGTCTGGTAATCCGTTCCCATTTTGCTGGTCACCCTGACGTCGCTGCCCCCACCATCGCTGGCGACTTCAATGATCAGGTCGGCTTTATCTGCTGCGTCCACCAGGGTGAAGCGCTCCCAGTTATCAACGGTGGTGCGAATGGTGTCAAAAGGGATGTTGCTGCCGTGCGTGCGCACGATGAACACGTTCCTGGCTGAAGTAAGCCGGGCTGTGGGGCTTTGCATGACTGCGGGCTTCTTCTCTTCATTCCTGGCCGGTGCCTGGGAGGCTTTTGCTGAGGGCTGCTCCTCTGTTTTTGCGTTTTGTCCGGATGCTGTCGTCAGTGAAATCAGAGTAACGAGGGCAAGAGCTGCAATTGAGGATTTCGCCATGTTCGGCCTCCCAGAAAAGCTGCGCTGATTTTAGCGCGACTGGAAGCTGCCGCACATAGCGGAGGTACATCACCCTGATTGCCCGCTCGCGCATCTCAGCAACGGAGAGATTACAATAATCCTCCTACTATGGCCGACCGACTGTATTTGAGCATCTGGTTTCCCAGCTTCAGCGCGCAGGAAACGCTTCCGCGTCTGCTGTCCGTGATCAAGCAGTTCCCTTTCTCCGCTCAACGCGGGGGAATTGGCTATCTGGCGGTACACAGCATCTCATGGGACGAGCCCATCGTCTTTCAGCAAACCTTTGATCATCTGGCTGATCCCGACCGCGTTCTGGCACTTGCAGGGGAATTCCTCAATGAGGACAACGCCTACGAAGTGGAGGCCATGTGGGACCTGTGGGTCCCGGTAGAGGAAGGCGACCTCGACCTTACCTGGCAAGTACAGCAGCAGAAAGTGAAGTTCTTTGCCTTTGGACTTGAGTTCGAAGAAGCCACGTATCAGCAGAACGGACATATTCAGGTGGATTTTGGGCTGGACACGCCCTTCCTTTATGAGGAAGAGGAATTTACTGAGGCGGCGGAGCAGCGCATCAAATCGAACGTTCAGAAACTGGTCAACTTCACTACCGCTGTAGAGAAAAACTGCGGCATCAGCGGACGCGTGCTGTGGTCAGAGTCAGAGGACAATCTGGCGCAGAAATTGATTGAGCGTCTTCAAAAAGTTCAATAACCCCAAACCTTTGAAACACAGAGGAACAGAGGAAACAGAGCCGGCTATTCGCGCAGATCAGGGTTCGCAAGGCTTCTCGGTGATCACCCCAGGCGCATTTCAATTTAGTCATCACAAATATGAACAGTTAGCCGGACGCAACCTTGCGATTTCCTCCTCTTCCTTGTTGTTCCTCGCTCTTCCAAGTTTTGATTTCTTCCCCGGTTGTTGTGGAGGGCTGCAGAGGTAATGGGGTTAAACAATCGATATGAGTCCCTCGCTGCTTCTAACCAGATATAAGCGCGTTAAAAGCGAAGCGGAAGACCCAAAGTCCTCCGCTTCCTCTGTTCCTCTGTGTTTCAAGGTTTTGGGTTTACTTGGTTCTCCCTGCCTCCACGTTCAGCTTATCTGCTGCGGCGGCTTGCGCCGCAGCCAGGCGCGCCGTGAGCGTGCGATATGGAGAGCAGGAGACGTAGGTCAGGCCGATGCGATGGCAATACGCGACTGATTCAGGGTCGCCACCGTGCTCACCGCAGATTCCCAGTTCAAGATCAGGGCGAACCTTGCGACCGCGAGCGACACCCAGTTCCACCAGATAACCAACCCCCTTCTGGTCGATTGTGGCGAACGGATCATTTTTGAGAATGCCCTTCTCGACATAAGCAGGGAGGAACGTTCCGATGTCGTCGCGCGAAAAGCCGTAGGTAGTCTGGGTGAGGTCGTTGGTGCCGAAGCTGAAGAACTCGGCTTCCTTGGCAATTTCATCAGCCACAACGCAGGCGCGCGGCAGCTCAATCATGGTGCCCACATGATAGTGGACCTTGGTTCCCTTCTCCTTGAATACCTGCTCTGCGACACCACGAATGATCGCTGCCTGATTGGCCATCTCTTTGATGGTCACGGTCAGCGGCACCATGACTTCTGCAATCGGCTTCTTCCCTTCTTTGGCCACGTTCACCGCCGCTTCAAAGATGGCGCGTGACTGCATCTCTGTGATCTCAGGAAAGGCAATGCCCAAACGACAGCCGCGCAAACCGAGCATGGGATTGAACTCGTGCAGTTCTTCCACACGGCGCAGGACTTCGCGCGCTTCTGTCAGCTTTGGTGACTTTGGATCAGTAATCTCCAGCTTTCCGATCTCCACCATCAGTTGCTCGCGTTTGGGCAAGAACTCATGCAATGGCGGATCGAGCAGGCGAATCGTTACGGGCAGGCCGTCCATGGCGCGGAAAAGCCCCTCAAAATCTTCGCGCTGCATGGGAAGCAACTTGTTCAGCTCAGCGCGACGCTCCGGCTCCGTGCGGGCCATGATCATGGCGCGCATGTGCGGAATGCGGTCTTCAGCGAAGAACATATGCTCGGTGCGGCATAGACCGATTCCTTCAGCGCCGAACGCACGCGCTGCAACGGCGTCGCGTGGAATGTCGGCATTAGCGCGCACGCCGATCTTGCGGAACGGCTCGGCCCAGCCCATGAGCTTCTGCAGGTCAGGATTGTCCGGACTTGCCGGCAAGGTGCCCAGCTGTCCTTTCAGGACGCGGCCCGTTGTGCCGTCAAGCGAGATCCAGTCGCCTTCTTTCAAAGTAAGCGAGCCAATCCGCATTTCTTTTTTCTTTTCGTTAACTTCAATTTCCCCCGCGCCCACAATGCAGCACTTACCCATTCCGCGGGTAACGACGGCTGCATGGCTGGTCATGCCGCCACGTGCGGTGAGAATTCCTGCAGCCACCTCCATACCATGGATGTCTTCGGGCGTGGTTTCAGAGCGGACCAGTATCACAGGGTTCTTTTTGGCGCCGGTGCCGGCTTTTGCCACGGCATCATTCGCGGTGAAGACGATCTGGCCGACTGCCGCACCGGGTGACGCTGGCAAACCAGCAGCAATCACCTCGATATTGCCGCTGCGCTCGTCCAAGCGCGGAACAAGAAAGTCATAGAGCTGGTTGGGATCAACGCGGAAGATTGCCTCTTCCTGCTTAATCAAGCCTTCATCCACCATATCAATGGCGATGCGAACAGCCGCGAGCCCGGTGCGCTTACCGTTCCGGGTCTGCAACATGTAAAGGCGGCCTTCCTGGATGGTGAACTCAAAATCCTGCACATCGCGATAGTGCTTCTCAAGACGCGTGGTGATGTCGCGAAGCTGGTCGTAAACTTCGGGCATCTGCTTGTGCAGTTCGCTGATGTGGATGGGCGTGCGAATGCCTGCCACCACGTCTTCACCCTGCGCGTTCATGAGGAACTCACCGTAGAATTCCTTCGCACCCGTAGCGGGGTTGCGGGTAAAGCCCACACCGGTTCCGCTGGTCTCGCCCAGATTGCCGAACACCATGGCCTGGACATTAACGGCGGTTCCCAAATCATCAGAGATGTTATTGATGCGGCGATAGACCTTGGCGCGGTCATTATTCCATGAGCGGAACACTGCGTCGCGGGCCATGGAGAGCTGTTCCAGCGGCTGCTGCGGGAAGTCGCGGCCGGCCTGCTTCTTTACCACCTGCTTGTATTGCGCAATCACATCCTTCAGGTCTTCCGAGTTCAGTTCCGTATCCTGCTTTACGCCACGCTTTTTCTTCTGGCCGTCAAACACTTCATCGAACGCGTGCTTGGGAATGTCGAGCACAACATTACCGAACATCTGGATCAGGCGGCGATAGGAGTCATAAGCAAAGCGCTCGTTGCTCGATTTTTGCGCCAGCGCCTTGACACTCTCATCATTGAGACCCAGGTTCAGGATGGTATCCATCATTCCGGGCATGGAGAACTTGGCGCCGGAGCGCACGCTCACCAGAAGTGGATTAGCGCCTGTTCCCAGCTTTTGTCCCTGCAGTTCTTCCAGGCGGGCGAGCGCAGCCATCGTCTGCTGGTTCACCGCTTCAGAAGTCTTGTTGGTCCGCATGTACTCGCGGCAGGCTTCCGTCTGAATGGTGAAGCCCGGAGGAACCGGCAATCCGGCGTTGGTCATCTCTGCCAGGCCCGCGCCTTTGCCGCCGAGTTCATCTTTCATTTTGCCGTTGCCTTCGGCTTTGCCACCACCGAAGAAATAAACGTATTGCGTGCCTTTTTGGGTCTTTGCGACTTCTGCGGGGGGACGTGAAACGGGGGTTACGCTCATGAAAACACTCTCCAGATAAAGGTGGCCTCAGGTGATAAGGTCCAAACATTTAATCTTAAACTCATTCAAGGCAATGTTCTACTTGGCACGGAGAGCGACCGCAGTGAGGCCAGCCTCCCCGCTGCAGTCACATTTCTACTTGCGTTCAGTAACGATTTCTGAGAAGTCGGCAATGCTGGAGAATTCGCGCACCAGAGTCTGCAAAAGTCCCAGACGTTGCGAGCGCAGCGACTGGTCGTCAACCATCACCATGACTTTGTCGAAAAAAGCATCGATGGCAGGACGGAGCTGAGAAATCTCAAGCAGGGCCTGCTCATAGCGTCTGGCGGCGCGGAGCGCGTTTACGTTGTTGGCTACCTGAGGAATCGCGCTGGCGAGGTTCTTCTCTTCAGTTTCAGTAAGGGCAGTCGTGTCAAAGGACTCAGCCACTTTGCTTTTTGCTTCGGCAGCCTGACGGAGAATGTTCTTCATGCGCTTGAAGGAGGTTGAGATGGCCGCAAAGTCGGCCGACGGGCGCACCCTGGCAACGGCCTGGGCGCGAGCAGTGGCGTCAACGATGTCATTGGCGTCCGCGGCCAGCACCGCGTTGACCACGTCATAAGCGATTCCCAAACTATCGCGCAGATAAAACTCCAGGCGCTCGCGGAAGAAGCTGCTCAACGCGCTTACGTATGCATCTCCGCTGAGCGTGAATTTCTTCCCGGCATCGCTGCCCTCATAGGCAGCGCGCGCGTTCTTCATGAGTTCAGCAAGATTGAGCGCCAGTTTGTGCTCGGCAATTGTCTTCACAATTCCATTGGCCTGGCGACGCAGTGCGAACGGGTCCTTCGATCCCGAGGGAATCAGGCCGAGGGCGAACATTCCGGCGATGGAATCGGCCTTATCAGCAATGGAGAGAACTGCCCCTTCCAACGTGCGTGGAGCGGAGTCTTCCATGGATTCGGGTTTGTACTGATCATAGATGGCATCAGCTACAGCCTGCGGCAGTCCTTGAGCTTTGGCATAAAGACCGCCGATGATGCCCTGCAACTCAGTGAACTCCTTGACCAGTTCGGCGGTGAGATCGGTTTTTGCCAATTGAACTGCCTGCTGGACGGCTTTTGGATCTAGCTTGAGCCCTGATTTTGCCAGCGAAGACGTCAGCCAATCGGCCACTCGTCCCATGCGTTCTGCTTTTCCGTGATAGCTGCCGAGATCCTTCTGGAACGTCACCGCCTTGAGCATGTCAACACGAGCAGTGAGAGAAGTTTTCTGGTCGGTATCCCAGAAGAAGCGAGCGTCGTTGAAACGAGCGCGCAGCACCCGTTCATTGCCATGGCGGATAATTCCATCAGGATCACCACTGGTATTGAGCACGGCAAGAAAGTGCGGCGCCAGCTTGCCTTGCGCATCCTCGACCGCAAAATATTTCTGGTGATCACGCATCACCGTGACCAGCACTTCTTCCGGCAAAGAAAGATATTCACGGTCAAAACTGCCGAGAATTGCGGAGGGCCATTCCGTGAGGTTCACCACTGTGTTGAGCAGCTCAGCGTCTTCACGCCAGCG
>DASUBD010000158.1:0-5203 GCA_035763445.1 Candidatus Angelobacter sp. | reverse complement strand
CGGCGCCAAAATGGTGGATTTTGGCGGCTGGGACATGCCGGTAGAGTACCCGTCCAGCGGTGGCCTGATGAAGGAGCACCTGGCTGTCCGCACCGGCGTTGGAATGTTTGACGTCTCCCACATGGGAGACATCCTGCTTCGCGGTCCTGAGGCCCTGAAGGCAACGCAGTGGGTCAGCATGAATGATGCTTCCCGGTTGCAGGAAGGCCAGGCGCACTATTCGGCTCTGCTGTATCCCGAAGGCACGTTCGTGGACGACGTGATTGTCCACAAACTGGGCAACAATGACTACCTGCTGGTCATCAATGCGGGCACGCGAGAGAAAGATTACGGCTGGGTCAGGAAAAATGTAGGCCGCTTTCACTGCCACGCTGATGATGTGGGCGACTACTACACGCAGATTGCCATCCAGGGACCAAAAGCAGAAGCTACGCTGCAGAAACTCACAGACGTGAATCTCGCAGAGATCAAGAATTACTGGTTCAAGTACGGGACCGTCTGTGGACTACCGAATACGATGATTGCGCGTACCGGCTACACCGCCGAAGACGGATTTGAAATCTACGTCCCATCTGACGTGGCAACGAGCGAGAGGGTCTGGAACGAAGTGACTGAGGCGGGCAAGGAATTTGGAATTGTTCCCTGCGGATTGGGCGCTCGCAACACGCTGCGACTGGAAGGCAAGATGGCGCTCTACGGACACGAGATTTCTGAGACCATCAACGTTTGGGAAGCCGGCCTGGACCGCTTCTGCAAGATGGAAAAAGAAGACTTCATTGGACGCGCGGCGCTGGAAAAGGCCAAAGCTGCGGGCCTGACACGCACGCTGGTCGGACTGGAAGCGATCGATCGCGGCATCCCACGCGATGGTTATAGAGTGCTGGACGAGGCGGGCAAGGAAATCGGCTACGTCACCAGCGGATCGTACGCGCCGTTCCTCAAAAAGAACATCGCCCTGGCTTACGTGCCGCCGTCACACTCTGAGTTGGGCCACGAAGTTTTTGTCGAGATCCGCGGACAAAAGGTGAAATGTAAAGTAGTGCCGACTCCGTTTTATAAACGGCCAAAGAAAGCATAGCGACGCCAGAAAAAGGACAGAGGGGCAGAGAGAATGGCATATCCCAAGGACTACAAGTACACCAGGGAACACGAGTGGATCCAGGTAAACGGCAGCACGGGACTGGTTGGAATCACTGACCACGCGCAGGAATCGCTGGGTGACATTGTTTTTGTTGAACTTCCGAAAGTGGGCGGCAGCCTGGACGCGGGAAAGACCTTTGGCACTGTGGAATCAGTCAAGGCCGTTTCCGAACTCTATGCGCCTGTGGCCGGCAGGGTGGTTGAAATCAACGAGTCCTTGAACCAGTCGCCCGAGCAGATTAATAAAGATGCGCACAGAGCCTGGATGGTGAAAATTGAGCTGACTCACCCGGACGACCTGAAGTCTCTGATGTCCGCTGAGGAGTACGAAGCGTACATTGCGGAAGAAAAGTAGGCACTCCATTTTGTAATTAAGTAATTTGGTAACTGAATAAGTTGGGGCAGTCCAGTGCACCGCCAGTGTATGCCCCTGCGCATTTGCCAAATTATTCAATTACCAAATTACCCAATTACAAAATCATCATGCGCTATCTTCCTAAATCTCCTGCTGACCGCCAGCAGATGCTGCGCGAGATCGGCTGCAAGTCAATCGACGACTTGTTTGCGCCCATCCCGGCGGAATACCGTCTTAACCGTGATCTCAAAGTCCCGCGCCAGATGGCGGAATCAGAAATCATCGATTTTTTTCGCCACTGCGCAGAAACCAATGCCGCAGGCTATGCCGTCTTCCTTGGAGCGGGCGCTTATCACCACTATCGGCCGGTGGTGATTGATTCACTGATCTCGCGCGGCGAGTTCTTCACGGCTTACACACCGTACCAGCCGGAGATTGCCCAGGGAACACTGCAGGCCATTTTTGAGTTCCAGACGATGATCTGCGAGCTGACCGGCATGGAAGTGGCGAACGCTTCCATGTATGACGGCTCGACCGGCGCGGCGGAAGCTTTGCTTATGGCCGCGCGCATCACCGGACGAAAAGCGGCCGTGGTGGCGCGCACCGTGCATCCCGAGTATCGGGAAGTGATCCACACTTACATCCAGCACCAGGGCGTGCCTATGAGCGAATGCGGCTACCTGGAAAACGGCCGCATTGACATGGCGAGCCTGGAAAAACAAATCACCAATGAGACAGCCTGCGTGCTGATCCAGTCACCCAACTTCTTCGGCACCATTGAAGATGTGGCGGCCATCGCCGACCTGGCTCACAGGAAAGGAGCCTTGCTGGCCGTATCCATTGCAGAAGCGCTGTCACTGGGAATTGTGAAACCTCCGGTTGAGGCTGACATCATTTCCATGGAATCGCAATCCTTTGGCGTGCCGCTGGGCTTCGGTGGACCCTACGCCGGCGTGCTGGCGACGAAAGAGAAGTTTGTCCGCCAGATCCCGGGCCGGCTTGTGGGTGAAGCGCGCGACAAGAACGGCAAGCGCGGATTCGTGCTAACGCTCTCCACGCGCGAGCAGCACATTCGCCGCGAGAAGGCCACGTCCAACATCTGCACCAACCAGGCGCTGATCGCCACCATGGCCACCATTTATATGACCGTGTACGGCCGCGAAGGCCTGAAAGAACTGGCTATGCAAAATCTGGCCAAGGCCGCATATGCCGCTGGTGAACTGGGCAAGAAAGGCAAAATCCTGTTCCAGGGCGCGCCCAGGTTCAACGAGTTTGTGGTGCAGACCAATGAAGATCCGCACGTGATCAATGAGCGCATGCTGCAAAAGAAGATGATTGGAGGTTTTACCTTGCGCAAGTTTTATCCGGAGTTGGGCAATGCCTCTTTATGGTGCTGCACCGAGATGAACAGCAAGGAGCAGATTGATGCAGCGGTGAAGGTGGTGGGCAAGTGAGCGATCAGGACATTAAGAAGGCCACGCGGCACGTCAACCAGAATGAGGCTTTGATCTTTGAGCGCTCGTCCCCGGGTAAAAAAGGCTATCGTCTGCCACCGCTCGACGTACCGGAGGTGGACGCAAAAAAGGCACTCGGCGAATGTGCGCGAGAAGACCTGGGCGCCATGCCCGAAGTGAGCGAGATGGAAATCATCCGCCATTTCACCCGCATGTCAACCTGGAACTACGCCATAGATCTGGGCATGTATCCGCTGGGCTCGTGCACCATGAAATACAACGCCCGCGTGAACGAGGTTGTGGCGCGGCTCTATGGCCTGGCGGAAGCGCATCCTTACCAGCAGGAGAGAATCTCACAGGGCGGGCTGCGCATTATGAAGACCCTTGCGGATTGCCTGCTGGACATCACCGGAATGGATGCCATCACGTTGCAGCCTGCAGCCGGCGCGCATGGCGAGATGACAGGCATCCTGCTAATTCATGCCTGTTTGAAAGAGAGAGGCAATCCACGCAAGAAGATCCTGATCCCGGACTCAGCCCATGGCACCAATCCCGCTACGGCGGCCATCTGCGGCTATGCGGTGGAGAACCTGAAATCGAATTCGCAAGGCATGGTGGACATTGGCGCGTTGGAAGCGCAGATGAACGACGACGTTGCCGGGTTGATGCTGACCAACCCTAACACTCTGGGCATCTTTGAGCAGGAGATCCACAAAATTGCTGACATCCTGCATCAAAAAGGCGGCCTGCTCTACATGGACGGCGCGAACATGAATGCGCTGGTAGGCAAAACCCGCCCCGGGGATTTTGGCGTAGACGTGATGCACCTGAACCTGCACAAGACATTTTCCACGCCGCACGGCGGAGGTGGTCCCGGCTCAGGTCCGGTTGCGTGCAAAAAAGAACTGGAGCCATTTCTTCCCAAGCCACTTGTGGTGGAAAAATCAGATGGCTCGCTCGGCTTTGACTACGACCGTCCAAAATCCGTTGGGCGCGTACGCATGTTTTACGGTAACTTCGGCATGCATGTGCGTGCGCTGGCCTACATCATGGCCAATGGGCCTGACGGGCTGCGCCAGACAACGGAAGACGCCGTCCTGAACGCAAACTATCTGCGCAAGAAACTCGAAGGCGAGTACGAGCTGCCATACAAGAGTGCGTCGATGCATGAGGCCGTCTTCAGCGACCGCCAGCAGTCACAGAAGGGCGTTAAGACTGGAGACATTGCCAAGCGGCTGATCGACTATGGTTTCCATCCTTATACCGTCTCTTTCCCGCTGGTGGTACCGGGCGCGCTGATGATTGAGCCCACGGAAAGCGAGTCGCTTGAAGAACTCAATCTTTTCATTGACGCCATGAAGGCGATCGCGCGAGAAGCGGTAGAAGACCCTGAGCTGGTCAGGAACGCGCCCCACACTACGCGCGTCTCCCGGCTGGACGAAACTGCGGCAGCCCGCAAGCCTGTGCTGCGATGGAGGCCAGGCAAGGCGCAGTCTGCTGGGGAGTGATTTTTGCTTTATCCCGAGCGCAGCGAGGGAACCCTCTGGTGAGACGACTGTGCGTCCGGAAGGAATAAGCCATTTTTGCAGTCTCTCTACGTACTTCTACTTAAAAAAGCAATTCATATCTTCAGAATCATCGTGGTTATAGAGATCCCTCGCTGCGCTCGGGACTGAAAACAGTCCCAAGGTAACATCTTGCAACTTTAAAATTCAGGTACACTTTGCTTACCATGCAATCAATCCGGCCTTTTTTCATCTGGCTTATGTTGAGCCTTACGGGCACGTTTGTCCATGCCCAATCCAACTCAGCGACAAGTGCTGATCCGGTCCTGCTGAAGACGATGCAGCAGGAACTTGATCGGGCGATGACATCGCTCGGCAAAGCGGACCCGGCGCCTTATTTCATCAGCTACTCTGTAGACGAAGAATCAGGCAAGTTCATCATCGCCAGTAATGGCGCGCTGGTGGCCACAGTCAACCGGCATGAGCGCACCGCCGATGTCTCTGTCCGTGTGGGTAACCGGCAACTGGACAACACGCACGGAGAAAACCGGTTCCACGCCACCACAACCACCACGTTGCCGCTGGATGACAAGCCGGACGCCATCGCGCGGATTCTCTGGCTGGCCACCGATCGCGGGTACAAGAGCGCATCGCAGACTTTCCTGGAGGTAAAGACCAATACCCAGGTTAAGGCTGCGGAAGAAGATGCTTCTCCCGACTTCAGTGAAGAGAAGCCGCAGGTTTCCATA
>DASUBD010000157.1:0-4449 GCA_035763445.1 Candidatus Angelobacter sp. | reverse complement strand
GCCTAACTTAATCCACCACACCGCCAGTCGCGATAATCCCGCCAGCGCTCGCGATGCAAACGGCGCCCCGTTGTCAGTGCGGATCGCCTCCGGCAACCCATATTCGCGAAACGCAGCTTCAAAGATCGCCTGCACCCGCGCGGTGTCCGTCTTTTCCACCGCCTGGCATCGCAGCAAATACCGGCTGCAGGCATCCGTCATCGTCAAGGGATCTATCCGCTCTCCGTCTCCGGTTCGAAACCAGCCCTTGAAATCAGCGCACCACACCCGGTTCGGTCCATCGGCGTGCGCCAACGGCTGGCTGTACCGTGCTGTCCGCAATCGCTTCTTGCGCGCCACCACCAATCCTTCCCGCTTCAGCAGCTCCCCGATCGTGCTCAGCGCAGGCCAGACTCGACTTGGCTCGTCACGCTGCAGCACCTGCTTCAACTTCCGCGGTCCCCATCTCATGTGCGCCTGGCGTAACTCCACGATCATCCGCTCCACTTCCGCAGACGTCTGGTTGGGGTGCCGGTGCGCTGCTCGCGCCCGCTCCACCAGGCCAGCCAGCCCATACTCGCGATATCGCCGCAACCACACATACCCGGTTTCGCGCGAGATCTCCCGCCTCTCACATAACTCCGTCATCGAGTACTCGCCTTGCTCATACTCAAACACAAACCGCAGTTTCTCTTCCATCACACTGCTCTCTTTCCATGGCATGCGCTGTTTTTAAACCGCCCATGCTCTCTTGTGCAGTGTCAGGTATGCTCCCGGTTTGTTCTGTCAGGCATCCGCCCGGTTTGGACCCCTCTAAGGTTAATGGAAGAGTTAACTTTGAGCTTTGAACGTGGGCCGGAAGGAAGACTACATCGCAGGCGGTGCGTCGATTCCCATCAAAGCCAGTGCAACAATCAGTGAGCGCCTCACCACTGCTGCCGTGGCCAGGAGAAAGCGTTTCCTGGCCTCATCGGCTTCAGTAAGGATGTGGTGCTTGTGGTAGAAGTTGTTGAACATCTGGGCCAGTTGGAATGCATATTTGGCCGCGTGTGCGGGTTCTGTGGTCACAATGCACTGGCGCACCATGGCGGAAAGCTGTCCCGCACGGAGCCAGAGTTCCCAGAGGTCGTCTTGCTGCAAAAACCGCCAATCGATCTCGCCCGCCAGAATTTCCTCGGCGCTAAGCCCGGCTTTTCTGAAAATATTGCTGGCGCGCACAATGGCGTATTGCGCGTAAGGGCCAGTCTCGCCTTCAAAGCTCAGTGCTTCTTTGAAATCGAAGGCAATCACTGAGGTTTTGGTGAACTTGAGCATGAAATAACGCAGCGCGCCGATGGCAATTTGCGTTGCGATCTTGCGGCGCTCGTCTTCGGTCATCTCGGGGTGGCGACTATCGACTTCTTTTTGGGCCGCGGTAATAAGAGCATCAAGCAGGTCATCGGCTTTCACGCCGAAGCCTTTGCGTCCGGAAACCTCGATATAAGCGCGCTTTTGGTCCTCCTCAGGTACGTCATAGCCGAGTTCAGCAGCGCAGCGAGGCGTGAGCGCGACCATTTCATAAGAGAAGTGATGATAGTTGTCGGCGGCTTCCGTGTAGCCAAGCCCGCGCAGGGCTTCAATCACGTTGTTCTGCGGGTCAGCCTGGCGAGAGTCAATCACGTTGTAAATGGCATGCACGCCGCCAAAATGCGGATGATCTGGCTCGCCTGATTCAGCAGAGATCCACACTTGCTGCCCGTCAGAGTAGCGGTAAAAATGGCGATAACCAAAATCTTTGCCCAGCAGGCCGAATTTCCAGAGATGGTACGCGATGTCCTTCCCGACATAAGTCACCGTACCATTCGAGCGGACAATGACCTTGGCATCTTCATCCGGGCCCGATTTGGTTTCAGGAGCATCGCTGCCTGCCGCCGCTGATTGACCTTCAACTGTTTGCGAAGGGGAAGCCGGTTTGCTGCCGGCTCGTTTCATTACCCAGCAGCCTTTGTTCTTGCCTTCGCTCTCGAAGTAGAGCACGCCTTTCTGCTTCATCTGCTGGAAGGCGAGGTCCCAGAAGTGGAGGTGGAGAATTTCGCTCTCCTGGGGAAGGAAGTCATACTTGATGCCGATCCGCTGCATGGTCTCAAGATGACGGCGGATGATGGCGTTCGAGATGAGCTTGCCAATGGCGGCGGGCTCGTTGCCACCGCGCTCAATGTCGTGCAACATCTGCAGGCGCAGCTTGAGATGCTCTTTATCTTCTTCATACCACTGCGAGACGCGAGCGTAGAGGTCCCAGCAGTAGTAGTCAAAAGGCTTGTTTGTATGCGGATTTGTGATCAAAGCTTCAACGTCAGCTTGAGATTTTTTCTCGAGATAAAGGAAGCCAACCACCACGTCCGCCACCTGGACTCCGGTGTTGTCTATATAGTTCTGTACATCCACACGCTTGCCGGCTGCACGAAGCAGGCGGACAAAGGTATCTCCCAGAATGGAATTCCGCAGATGGCCGATATGGGCAGCTTTATTAGGATTGATGCTGGTGTGCTCGACCAGCACTTTTTCCGCTCCAGCAGGGACCGGGGGAGGCTGCGATTCGCGCAAAAGCAATTGCGCAGCTTCAGCGCGGTTCAGGCGCGCATTAATGTATCCGGCCCCGGCAACTTCAAAAATTTCAAAGCCGGGGACCTGCCCCAGCCCCGAGACAATTTCCTCGGCGAGCTTGCGCGGTGGTTTGCGCAGCTTTTTTGCAAGCTCAAAACTAAGCGGCAGCGCGTACTCGCCCAGACTTACGCTGGGTGGTTGATCAATCACCAGCCGAGGCAGTTCCAGATCGTATTGCCGCTTTAGAAACTCGGCGATAGTGCGGGTAAGCTGCTGCTCAAGTTCCAGATACAAGGTGCTCTGCCTTAACGGTGAATTTGCTGGCGGGCTGACCGACGCGTAAGTCGCTGACGGAAAAGGCGATTATAACAAAGCGATGCTTTTGGCCAAGGTTTGACGGGTCTCAAAGCTAAACCCTATGATGAATGATTGGGGTCTCTGATGCGTATAGCCTACCTCGAATGCTTCTCCGGGATCAGCGGCGACATGTTTATGGGCGCTCTGATAGATGCTGGAGTTCCGCCCGAAGTCTTTGTCCGGACGGTTGAGGCTCTGGGGTTGGATGCGCGCCTGGAGATCAAGCGGGTAGACCGGAGCGGCATCAGCGCAACCAAGGTAGACGTGATTGCAGCGGGGGAAAAAGAGCTGCCGCGGGAAGAGTTCTGGGCTAAAGAACAGGCCGAACATCACGACCACGCTCATGCTCATGCCCATTCCCACTCGCATGAAGGCGGACAAAGCCACTCTCACGAACAGGTCCACAGCCATTCACACGAGCACAGTCATGGTCACGAGCACTCGCATTCCCATGATCACGAGCATGAATCGGGGCATAGCCACAGCCATGCGCATGCGCATCGTGGGCTGAAGGAAATTCGCGACATCATCGGCAGGGCAGAGATCAGCCAGAGCGCGAAAGAGAAGGCCATTAGGATTTTTGAGGCGCTGGGCGCAGCGGAAGCCAAAGTCCATAACAGTGACATTAAGGAGATCCATTTCCACGAAGTGGGCGCGATTGACGCAATTGTGGACATAGTCTGCGCCGCTGTGGGCGCGGAATCTCTGGGTGTAGACGAGTGGGTTTGTTCGCCGTTGAACGTGGGCGGTGGAACAGTAGTTTGTGCCCATGGAACATTTCCCATCCCGGCTCCGGCCACGCTTGAACTTCTGAAGCATGCGCCCGTGTACTCCGGTGAAATTCAGAAGGAGCTGGTAACCCCAACGGGAGCGGCAATTGTGAGTGTTCTGGCGAGCCGTTTCTCGCACTTTCCAGCCATGAAGCCGGAAAAGAGCGGCTACGGCGCTGGTTCGCGTGATTTCAAGGGCGTTCCCAATGTAGTGCGACTGACGATTGGTGAGGCGGCGCAACTGGACGCACTGCCTGCCCGGATGGAGGAGATTACCATCCTTGAAGCCAATGTCGATGATATGACGCCGCAGATTTTTGGCTACGTGATGGAGCGCGCGCTCGCTTTGGGAGCGCTGGATGTGTTTGGCACCGCAGTGCAGATGAAGAAGAACCGTCCGGGAATGCTGTTGACCGTGCTGTGCCCCCCGGAAAAGAAGCTTGCGCTGACGCGCCTGATTTTTGCTGAGACCACGACGCTGGGCATACGCGTTCGGCAGGAATCGCGCGCTGTTCTGGCACGGAGGCACGTGAACGTGCGCACACAATGGGGCGAAGTCCGAATGAAGCTGGCCAACCTGAACGGCAGCGTGAGCAACTATGCTCCAGAATACGAGGACTGCCGCCGCATTGCAGAGGCGCAGCAGGTCCCGCTCAAAACCGTGATGCAGGAAGCAATTAAGATTTACCTGGAAGAAGAGACGAATGGATAAGGGCAAAAAGTTCTACATTACAACGCCCATTTATTACGTGAACGCGCG
>DASUBD010000156.1:0-9439 GCA_035763445.1 Candidatus Angelobacter sp. | reverse complement strand
TACGCCGAACGCTTCCAGCTTGTCTCTCAACTCCAGAATCATCCGTTCAGCCGTCTTCTTGCCAATCCCGGGAATCCGGGTGAGAAGCGCGACATTATTCCCTTTAATTGCCGCGACCATGGCTTCCGCCTGCATGCCGCTGAGGATGGTGATGGCCAGCTTGGGGCCAATGCCGCTTACGCTGATCAGCTTTTCAAAGAGCTGCTTCTCTTCCGGCCGCAAAAAGCCAAACAGGGCCAGCGCATCCTCGCGCACATGTGTGTGAATAAAGAGAGCCACGTCGGCCCCGAGCGCCGGCAGATCAGAAAAAGTGGGAATGCTGATGTTCACTTCATAACCAACACCGGCAGCCTCCACCACAGCCTGGTTGGGATGCTTGGAAATGAGTCTGCCTCGCAAATGTGCAATCATTGCGTTCGATTGTAGCGGAACCGGCGGCGAGGGCCGCTTGCGCCGCCGAGCCGCCCGGGAACAGGCCCGAGAATAGCTGAGGCCAAGCAATGCTCTCTAGCGGTTCGAAGCGAAGCGACAGGAACGACCGCGTGGTCGGCCTCGCTGCTCATGGATGGGTCGCTTACCGCCGATTGCACAAACGCTTCCCTAACCATGCCGCCGGCGGTAATAAATATTGAACTGAAATCCGGGATTGGGCGGAAACAACTCGGCGATTTTCTTCAGCCGGGCAGCTAAAGCTGAGGGCGCCAGCAGTGGATACTCACGCTCGCGCAGCTCATAGTAATCGATGTCAAGGCAGAGCGAGAGCAGGTAGATGGCAATAGCGTCAGAGAACGTGGTCACCAGATAGTCGGACTTGGCTTTTTCATCCACGCGGCCGGAACTCAGGGCCTGCTTACGAAACTCAAATGCGTCCAGGCTGGTTTCACCGCGCACATTGCCAGTGGCCTGTTCCCACACCAGGTCAGCGAATTCAGGGGAGATACCGGCGCGATCGACAAAAGCGTGCCCAACGTTGATATAGAACTCAAACGCTATGGAAAAGCGGTCCTCCAGCAGCCGGGTAGAGATGAAGACACATTGCGAATCGCCAGACTCAATGTTGCGATGGCATACGGCATGATCTGTAAGCCCAGGATCAAAGTGCTCCGCCACAAGGGTTTTATCGCCATCGCCAATTGTAAGCGGGACAAAATAAAAGGCCTTGCGGTCGAGCGCCGCCGCCACCGCACGCGGAATAGCCTGCAGCATGCGTTCGAGTTCATCTGAGGGCAGCGTGACATCTCCGGCCGTGGCGTAACAGATGCCGTTGGGGGACTGGTTGACGCGCACATTGCGGATGATCTCCTGTGCCGGGCGCATCTCTACATGGGCTGCCTGATCCACGGTATTATTTTAACGTAGGGCTGCTGCCCAGGCGGCGCAACCTCTCCTTATGGGAAAATTCGTCATTTGTGCGGGAATCGGGCTGGTCTCAGGGGTGATCTGTTTCTTTCTCTCTGTGGCCTTTCTCTGCTTTTTTCTTCTTCTCTACTGGGGTTTCAGCCACACTCATCCGGATATGTCCCTGGCTTACCGGGTTGCTCTCCCGGTGGCACTCTTTGCAGCTCTAGCAGGCTTCATCATCAGCTTGTTCCGTGTTTTCCGTCGCGTTCCGGCTGAAAAATAGCAATCTCACAATTTTTGCTGCATAAGTGTTTGACGCTTGCTCGCGCTCCGTTTACACTTTTCTGCCCCCTCACGCTTAACTCAAGGAGTCTTAATGAACATTTCCCGGCGTCTGGCCGCAATCTTGTTGTCTGCCATTTGCGCCCTGGGTTTTAACCTCGCAACTGCCCAGGAGAAAGTTGACTTAGATACCATCAGTCGCATTCGTTATGAAGGCTTTCATAACTCCAAAATCATGGAGATTGCCAGCGGTCTGATGGATGGAATTGGTGAGCGCCTTACCGGCTCGCCCAACATGAAGAAAGCCAACGAATGGACGCGTGACCAGCTCACCTCTTTCGGACTGGCGAACGCTCACCTGGAGCCATGGAGTCCGTTCGGGCGTGGCTGGGCGAATGAATACATCAACGTACGCATGGTTTCCCCGGACATCGCCCCGATCATTGCATATGCAAAAGCCTGGACGCCGGGCACCAACGGCGCTGTCAAAGGGCAAGTGGTACGGGTGAATATCCGGACACCGCAGGATGAAGAGAAATATCGTGGCAAACTGGCAGGGAAGATCGTACTGGTTGGCGACGATCCTGAAGTCAAGCCATCTGTTGAGCCGCTCTCCGAACGCTATAACCAGAAATCACTGGAGGAGATCGAGCAGTATGAGATTCCGGGTGAGCGTAATGAGGCCCGCTTCGCAGAGTTCCGCCGCCGCTTTCGTTTTCTGCAGCAGGTGAGCAAGTTCTTTGATGAGGAGAAAGTGCTGGCAGTCATTGACCACAGCCGCGGCGCTCTGGGCGGCGGTACGGTGTTTGTGCAGCAGGGCGGATCCTATAAGGAAGGACAAACCGTTGGCACGCCTCAGATCACCATTGCCCAGGAGCATTGGGACCGTATTGCCCGGCTGCTGGCGGAGAAAAAAGATGTTGAGCTTGAGGTCAACGTCAAGAACAATTTTTACGATGATGCCAAGACGCAGTGGGACACCATTGCGGAAATTCCCGGAACGGACAAGAAAGATGAAATTGTAATGTTGGGCGCGCACCTTGATTCGTGGCACTCCGGCACGGGAGCGACCGACAATGGCGCCGGAACCGTGGTGATGATGGAAGCCGTGCGTATCCTGAAGGCAATCGGAATCAAGCCGCGGCGCACAATCCGCATTGGCCTGTGGAGCGGAGAGGAACAGGGCTTGCTGGGGTCGCAGTGGTACGTGGCGCATCACTTTGGCAGCCGTCCGCCGTACACAGACGGTGAGCGCAAGGGCGATCCCACAGTGATCCGTCGCGATGCCGGCCCTATGAGCATCAAGGAGGGCGAGCAATCCAAAGTCTCAGCCTATTTCAATGTTGATAACGGGACAGGCAGGATCCGCGGGGTCTACATGCAGGAGAATGCTGCAGTGGAGCCGATTTTCGAGGCCTGGATGAAGCCGTTCCACGATCTTGACATGGACACGCTCACCATGCGCGATACTGGCGGCACTGACCACCTCTCATTCGATGCGGTAGGAATTCCCGGTTTTCAGTTCATCCAGGATCCCGTGGAATATGACACGCGTACTCACCATTCCAACATGGATGTGTATGATCGCCTGCAACCGGACGATCTGAAGCAGGCCGCAGTGATTGTGGCTTCTTTTGTATATCTTGCGGCGCAGCGCGACCAGATGTTCCCGCGCAAGCCGATAGAAAAAGAGCTTCCGCCCATTCGCGAGCAGGAAGAGAATGCCTCGCCGGTAACTAACCCCCGGGCAGCGGACCAGCCTCAGCAGCCAAAGCCTCCGCAACAGCAGCAGAGACCGCCCCGGCGGTAACAGTCAGTCCAAAAAGAAACTGAGCAAAAGGGCCGCCTTTCGCAGGCGGCCCCTTTGTCTGGAAAGTGTTGGAACAATTCATTGCGCTGCTGACCGAGCGGGAATCGGTAAAGGATGTTTCTGCCACAGGACTGAGTGATCAATTTCTGCAATTGAAGGCCTTCCGGTGAGCGCCATGGCGCGCTCCAATTCTTCACGAAGGATGCGAATCACGCGCTCCACTCCTTCTGCGCCTGCCGCAGCCAGGCCGTACGCGTAAGGACGGCCAACCAGCACAGCTCGCGCGCCTAGCGCCAGTGCCATGAGAATGTCTGTCCCGCGGCGGATGCCGCTGTCCATAAGGACGGGTATGCGTCCGCCAACTGCTTCGACAACGCGCGGCAATGCCTCAATGGCGGCGGGAAGCGTGTCCAGGTTGCGGCCGCCGTGGTTGGAAACGATGATGCCGTCCACGCCGGCAGCCACAGCGCGGGCTGCATCTTCCGCCGTTAACACGCCTTTGAGCAGGAGCGGCACGGGAGTGAAGGAGCGCAGCCACTCCAGGTCGTTCCAATTGAAACTGGGATCAAAAAGCGCGTCGTAAATGCCGTAACCATGCAGTTTATGACCTGACGCCATAAGTTTTTGCGCCAGTCCCCGAACGTGCATGCATTCGATCCCTGCGGGCAAGGCGAATTTGAGCTGCCCGTACCGGCAGCCGAGCACAGGAGTATCTACAGTGAGGCAAACGGCCTTGCAGCCCTGTGCGATGGCACGCTCCACCATGTCTTGCGTGAACGCGCGATCGCGTTGCACGTAAAGCTGAAACCAGATGGGCTGCTGTGTGCTGCGGGCAATCTCATCAATGGCGGTAGTGGTAAACGAGCTGATCACTAAGGGTGCACCGGAAGCACTGGCTCCGCGCGCGGTGGCAAGCTCGCCTTCAGGATGAAAAACCCGTTGGTAAGCTATGGGAGCAAGCAGAATGGGAGACTGCAACTCTGCGCCGAAGAGCGAAGTGCGCGTATCGATCTGTGATACATCAGTCAGCACACGCGGCGCGACCGCCAGCCGCTCGAAGCCAAGGCGGTTTTCGCGCATGGTGATTTCGTCGGCGCCGCCGGAACGGATATAGTCGTAAGCCATTTGCGATAGCTTTTTGCGCGCCAGCGTCTCAAACTGCTGAACGTCGGCAATTGGCAGGTCATCGGGTGCAGGAGTTGGACGTGTACGGCTGGTCTTGTTCTTCATTCTGTCTCCACAGTGCTAATGAGCGCTGTAACCGCCATCTGCCGTGAACGCGGCCCCCGTAATCCAGGATGCCTCATCGCTTGCGAGAAATACTGCCAAGCCGGCAATGTCCCCGGGTTGGCCAAAGCGGCCCATGGGATGCGCGGATATTCTCTGCTGGCGCGCTTTTTCATCCAGGTTGAAGGCTGCCACCATTTCGGTTTCGACGATTCCGGGGCAGATACAGTTGATGCGGATATTTTCTTCAGCATGGTCCAGCGCCATGGCGCGACTCAATGCCAGAACCGCTCCTTTGGAAGCAGCGTAAGCAACGCGATTGCGCGCTCCAAGAGAACTCAGCACGGAAGCGACGTTGATGATGGCTCCGCTTCCAGCCTTGCGCATGTGAGGCAACGCTGCGCGCGAAAGCTGCCAGACGGCACGCACGTTCGTGTTGAAAGTCTGCTCCCACTGCTCACTTGTCAGAGATTCAGCCGTACCGGCAAGAAGAACACCGGCGTTGTTTACCAGAATATCCAGCCGCTTGAATTCCTGAACGGCCTGTTCCACAAGTCTGTTCGTGTCGTCAGCGTGGGAGATATCAGCAGCAACCGCGAGACATTGAGTGCCGATCTCAGCGGCTGCCAGCTCCAGTTTGCGGGCGTCGCGTCCGCAGATCACCACATGGGCGCCTTCGCGCGCATATGCCGAGGCAATGGCCTTTCCAATTCCGCTGCCTCCTCCAGTAACAATGGCCCTTTTTCCTGCCAAACGCATGCAGGAATTGTAATGCCAAGGTCATCTTCGCCGGATGTGGCCAGATTGCGCAAACCGGAAATTGGGTGAAGCCATTTCGAGTGCAGTGAACGTTTATCTTTTGCTGTGTTCGTGGACGTGGCGTCCATCGCGAGAGATTCCGGCTCCTGCTACGTTGCGGATAAGAACATCACGCACGGAGGATGATGGCATTGAGGCGGGCAAGGCCGCGATGGAAGTTGGCTCGGCGTAAGTCGTTACTTCCTGCGCGCTCCAATCGTCAGGCTGCCCCCAGTCCGCCTGCGGCAATCCGTCGTGCACGCGATTCTGGACAGGCAAGGTTGTAAGGTTGTCCTGGTAAGCCACTGGCGGGGAGAGGTGGTTGTGGCGGCGATGCCGAATGACTCTATTTGCCGCGGGCAGGAATTGCGCCGGCACTGGCGCGGAAACGCTTTCAGATTCGGACTTGGCGCTGAAGTCCATTGAGATTGACAGCGCGTGAGAGACAGACACAAAAGCTACGACAAAGGCTACGAAAACCGTGTCATCCAACAATTTCTTCCAACGGGAGACCTGCGGAGGTTCTGTGAGGATGTGCCGGATTCGTGTCCCCAGGAAAGAAGGTGACGCGGCAAAATCGACACCCAAACCAGGGGTTTGCCTGAGCATGGCAAGCCTGACGAAGCGAGCCAGACTGTCAGCATAGTCAGCGCGCTGTTCAGGGCGGCTTTCCACCACGCCCAGATCGCACGCCAGCTCTCGCTGCATGATCATGCTCTTACGCGCCTGCCACACGGCAGGATGGAAGAAGAGCAGCGCACAAAGCAGGTCGCCGAGCGTTGCCCAGAGATAATCACAGCGCAAAGTGTGAATCAGCTCATGCCGCAAAATGTTTTCCATTTGCGGAGAGGAAACCAGTTCTTCACAAACGTCAGGAAGAACAATGCGTGGTATCCACCAGAAGACTGTTGCCGGAGTGCTTACATGGGGCAGGACGACCAGGCGGCAGCGCCGTATGTTGAAATCGCGGCACAGGCGCTCGAAGATCTGCTGAAGCTCTGGTGAGGGCCGTTTTCCATGGCTCAGCCAGGCGTGCAACCGGATGTGCTTCAGGCCTTCTCGTGCCAGCAGCACGAGTGCAACTGCCACGTAAATCGTCCCCAGCACTACTGCTGCGCGGCCAATCCACACACTCCAACTGGCCGGGACGAGAAGATGTTCGCCAGCGGCCGTGCCATTTGAGGCCACAACACCAATCCCAGCGGAAGTACGGACAAACATGGCAACGATCTGGTCCGTTACAAGGGCAATCCAGGATAGTCCTGCTCCCAGAAGAAAGCCGAGCCATGTAAGAAAACGATGTCGTGGGCTCGGCAGCAACCGAGACAGACCAAGACAAAGCACGAACCCGGCCGCTACCTTCAAGATAAAGGTCAGCAGCGCCCCCGCGAGATGAAGAGAGTACGATCCCATAAAGGGAGTAGAGGACTCTGTGGTTGCTGTGCGCTTATTTCGCCGGCTGCGTCTTCTGCAGGCGGTAATTCCGAATGAGGCTTTCCAACTCTTCCAGCTCAGATTCCTTTACCGGATTGGCTTCCAGTAAGTTGATGAGCAGTTCAGAGGGTGATCCGCCGAAATTTTGGTCGAGCAAAGTTTGAACAGAGAGCCTGCCAACTTCTTCCCGGCTGACGCAGGGTTCGAAAACAAAAACGCGGCCACGGCTCATGTGACGGACCAGGCCCTTTTCTTCCATGATGCGAAGAATGGTTTGCGTCGTCTTGTAATTGGGTTTGGGCGTAACTGTGGAGTTGGTGATCACGTCATCCACTGTTCCGTTTCCCAGGCCCCAAAGCACTTGCAGAATTTTCAACTCAGCCCGCGTAGGTAGTACCGTCTTCTGCTGAACATCCATAAACTTTTTTCCTTCTCCCGATAAATGAATAGCTTGCGAGTGATAACCGTATCTTTTGGCCTCTACCCGGCTTGCTTGCCACGGTTTGGAACCCGCGAAAACAGATTCGAATACAGGGCCAGCAGGATTCCAAACATCCAGAGAAAATAGCCCTGCCGCGGAGACAAGTGGATCTGGTAGAACACGATCCAGCAGGCAATGAACATCAGAGTTACGGCATACCTGAGCAAACTAACAAAGATCCATCTTGGTTTTATCAGAATCAGCGGCAGGCTGACAAGGAAAAGTGGATTAATCCACCCGCTTAAGAGCAGAGAAAAGAATTGCACTGGAGCCTGGTGGAGCAGGTTCATGCCATCTTTAGTCCAGGGGATGCGTAAAGTGTTGGTGGCACAAACAATTCCGGGAATTCCGGTCACAGATCCCTTTTGCGACACCGCGGGCAGAATGAAACTCACGGCAAACATGGCGATCCCGGCGAGCAGAGCTATCCACCTGATCCATCTCATTTTGAAAGACTAAGCTCCTATGGGGGTGAGACAGGATTGTAGCCGGAAAGGGCGGCGACAGCAGCAGGAAATTGAGTCCGAGGCACTGAAGACTGACCAGGCTCATCCAATTGCGAATCCGAACTGGGCAGACAAGCGGGCTCGAAAGGTCGCAGAAAGGCTGATGCAGCTAAGAGCGGGCAGGGTATCTGCGCTGATGTTGTAAACTCGAAGTTTAGGCAAAATGGCCCCTATGTCCGAGACTGTCCAGACCAGCATGATTCAAGTGACGCTTCCTGATGGAAGCAGGAAAGAAGTACCTCGCGGTAGCACGCCGCTCGATATCGCCCGCTCCATTAGCCCACGGCTTGCTGATGCCGCCCTGGTGGCGAAGATCAAGCCGTCAGCAGAAAAGCACTCAGCACTCAGCACTCAGCATTCAGCCCACGAACAGTCTCCAGGAAACGCGCCATCTACCGATGGAGACAAAGCTCCGGCCAGCATGCATGCACAAAAATCCAAGGATGGCTGGCAATTTGCTGATTTGATCAGGCCGCTGGAAGAAGATGTTGAGTTGCGTCTGCTAACCGATAAGGATCCGGATGCGCTGGAGGTCTATCGCCATTCTTCCGCCCACGTGCTGGCGACGGCAGTGCTGGAACTGTTTCCAGAGACCAAGCTCGGTCACGGTCCGCCGACTGAGAGCGGCTTCTTCTATGACTTCTATCGTCCCACGCCGTTCACGCCCGAAGACCTGGAGCGCATTGAAAAACGGATGGGAGAGGTGGTGCAGCGCGATGAAAAATTCGCGCGCGAGTACATTCCCCGTGATGAAGGGCTGAACCGTTTCCGTTCTGAAGGCGACTTCATGAAGGTCCACTTCATTGAGCAGTTCACCAAAGCGGGCGAGCCGATCTCTACGTATCGCAACGGCAAGTTCGTTGATTTCTGCCGTGGGCCGCATGTGCCTTCCACGGGACGGATAAAAGCTTTCAAGCTGCTCAACATTGCAGGCGCGTACTGGCTGGGCGATGAAAAGAATCCGCAACTCCAGCGTATTTACGGCACTTCATTTTTCAGCAAGAAAGAGCTGGACCAGCATCTGCATATGCTGGAAGAAGCCAGGAAACGCGACCATCGCGTGCTGGGCCAGCAGCTGGATCTGTTCAGCATTCAGGAACTGGCCGGGCCGGGGCTGATTTTCTGGCATCCCAAGGGCGGCATCATCCGCAAGGAGATGGAAGACTGGATGCGCGACGAGTACCTGAAGCGCGGCTACTCGCTGGTGTACACGCCCCATGTCTTCCGCGTGAACCTGTGGAAGACCAGCGGACATGAAGGCCATTACGCGCAGAACATGTTCACGCCCATGGAGCTGGATGACGCCGAGTACCGCGTGAAGCCCATGAACTGCCCGGGGCACATCCTGATCTACGCGGATTCACTCAAGTCTTATCGCGATCTGCCGCAGCGTTACGGCGAATTGGGAACTGTCTATCGCTACGAGCGATCGGGCGTGATGCATGGACTCTTGCGCGTACGTGGCTTTACCCAGGATGACGCTCACATCTTCTGCACGCCGGAACAGATTGAAAGCGAAATTGAAGGTTGCGTTGATTTCGCGCTGGCCGTTTTGAAGAC
>DASUBD010000155.1:0-8411 GCA_035763445.1 Candidatus Angelobacter sp. | reverse complement strand
GATACTTTCTTCCGGTTTGACATCGCTCAGCCAATAAAGTGGAAGGCCAGCAAAGTCGAGAGGGCAATCCGCGCTGAACACGCGCACCTTGCTGATTTGCTTGTCGACAGCCCGCAGAAACACGAATGCATACGGCACCGGCTCCGGCGGAGCGCAGTTGGAATCGGTCCCGCTGAAGCTTCCGACATTGTCTGAATCCATTCGGCAGCCGAGACAGCAGCTCTTGCCCGAGGCCTTTGCATCCGAGAGTGAATTCCAGCAGCACATGCTGCGTTCCTTCGCGGCAGCGGGAATCTTGTAGCCGATCCATAGCGGCCGCTGCTGTTGTGACAGGATGGGCGTGATGGCCTGTTTGAGTCCCTGCGCGGCGGACAATTCCGTAACCTTCGCGTTGGTGACGTTCGGTTTTTGCCCCCATGTTGTGCATGACAGAACCAGGAACAAGAGCGATATCAAGGTGAGTGCTCGCTGCCATTTCATGCTTCTTCCCCTTCTTGCTTCAGCTTCTATTTGTTCAGGATTTCCGTCATGTACTCGGTTATTTCCGGAGAACTCATCAGAGAGAGCTTCTGGATCCAAGCCCTTTTGAGTTCCGGATTGGTCTCTTTGCGTGCCATCGCCACCATTTCGTGTGCTGCGCCGTGCAGGAACATGGCGTTGATTACCCGCTTTTTTGTGGCTACGTCGTTGTGGGTGTTGTAGATGTTGGTCAGCGCGCTCAGGCTATCCTCACCGCCAACCATTCCGAGCGTATTGATCGCTTGCTCCAGGACGTGCGGATCTTTCTCCGTATTTGCAATCTCGACGAGGCCTTGTGAATCGCCTGACATCAACATGCCGTGAATCACCGCTTCGCGTGTGCCGGTGTCCGGAGAGTTCTTGTACATCTCGCGCAGCTCATTGCGTCCACCCATCATTCCCAGATAGTGGATGGCATCTTTGCGCAGCTCGGGTGATTGCTCGGTGCGGGCCACCGCCAGTACATCTTCCTTATCGCCGGACATGAGCCAGCCCTGGAAGACTGCCTTCTTCACGGATACGTCCGTTGTCCCCTGGTAGATTTGTTTCAGGATGCCGTTATTACGGCTGCCTCCCATACCCATGTAGTGAATGGCACGCTTCTGCAGATCGGGGTTGTTGTTGGTTTTGGCCAGCGACAGCAAAATTTGCTGCGCTTTGTCGGAGCCGCTTTGCGACAGTACAAACAGGGCTTTGTCTTTCAGTTTGGGCGAATAATTCCCGTTGATGATCTTGTCCAGCATGGGCACTGCCTTATCGGGATCGCCATTCATCAACGATTGCAGTGCCAGCAGTTTCAGCTCTTCATCCGAAATGGCATCTGGATTGGCTGGCGCACCCTTCATCTCCAGTTCAAGAGCCCCCGCATCACGCAGCCACCTGCTTTGTGGATAGCTTTTTCGCAACTCAGCAATCGCGGCCTGGGCTGCAGGCTTATTGCCGGATTTGTTGAGAGCATATGCCTTCCAGTAAAGGGCGGCATCGGCTTTGCGGCCGCGCAAGCCTGCGACGTCATTGAAATTCCGAATCGCATCTTCGTAATTGCCGCTGTCAAGGGCTGATGTCCCCATGCTGTAGAGCTGATCTTCGCGAGAAGTACCAGTGGTCGCCTGCGGATCAAACAGATTGGAAGAAAGGTCGGCAGTTTGTCCGTGTCCAAAACTTGACAGCGCCGGAAACGAGATGAAGAAAAGAACGAAAGAAAGAAATGCTTTACGAGTCATTTTGGTTATAGCCTCTGTTGGGTAGCGGCGGGTGAATTCGGCTCCACCGGGCGCACTCTGGAATTTACTTCTGAGCCCACAACTCTTACTTTGAACAACAGCCCGTCAGACTGTATGCGGCTCCGGATATCGCGCAGGTCATTGTCGGAGACCTGGGAAGGAGCGTTGGCAATTTCCGCCAGCACACGGCCAAGCTGATCAAGCAAGTGGGCAATCCTGGGATCGCCTGCCTGCTGCGCGCTCACGCGGTAAAGACGATTCGTGTTCAACAGATCGCGTGCCTGCATTTGGGTGGCTTGGTCGAGCACGCTCTTGTCATCAGCGTTCATGATCTCTACCAGCAGCATCTGCGAGCGCTCAAGGTGGTCGCCGACTGCCACAAGAACAACGCGCTGCGGGTTCGCCACTGGCGTGTTGACCTTTACAATCTGAGGCGGGCGCCCCGGCCAGAATCTGCCGGCGAAGAATGCGCCAGCCAGCAATAAGGCCATAACTCCGGCCAGCGCCCACTTGCGCCCGGCAGCCCAGAAGGACTTTGCGGCAGCCGGTTTTTCAGGCAGGCGGTCGCGGACGTTGAGCCACATCTTCTCTTCAAAAAACGAGCCGGGGTCAGGGACTTCCACGGGCGGCACGCTGCTAAGCAAAGACTGAAGCCGCACGAACTGATCGCGGCAGGCAGAGCACTCTGCCAGATGCCGCTTGACCTGCGCTTCGTCGTCAGCGTCGCCGTAGTAGTGCAATACGATCTGTTCTTCACTCAGGTGTCTCATTTTGCCGGACTCGCAAACGGCTCAAGTTGCTGCCGTAATTTCTGCACAGCCCGGAACACGCTGTTTTTGGCTGCGCTGCTCTTCAGGTTCAGGGTCTTGCTGATCTCGTCAATGGAGCGGCCTTCCATATGCCGCATGGTGAACGCTACGCGTTCCGCCGGTGTGAGCAGAGAAAGAGCCTGCGCCATCCTGCTCTTCATCTGCTCGCTGATCGCCAGCCGGTCAGGAGTGGCGGCCGTGGCTGCGAGTTGTATTTCCCGGCTGTCATCTGGGTCCGGATCTTCCGCGATGCGATATTGCTGTGTGTCATTCATCTTCTTCGATTTCAGAAAATCAAGCGTGCGATTGGTAGCGATTCGATAGACCCACGTTCCAAAGTTCGAACGAAGTTCAAATTTCTCCAGCGCCTTGAAGGCGCGCAGAAAAGTGTCCTGCACGATCTCTTCACTGTCCTCTGAACTGCCGGTCATGCGATACACCAGGTGGTAGAGGCTGCGCGAATGCCGTTCGACCAGGATGCGAAACGCATCCCTGTCTCCGGCGAGCACCTGTGCCACCACGGCTGCATCGGTTACCTGCATTCGAATACCTTAGACTGGATTTGGGAGAAGCGGTTAGGTGAGGGGGAAATCTCGAGTGAATTGAGAGAGCGCTGGAAAAGGGCTGCTTTTCAGGAAGCCGCTTTCTTGAAAGCCACGCCAAAAAGCCTGCAGAATCCGGGGATGAAACGTGTAACGGGTGCTATATTCTTCCTGGTTATAGGGCCCTCGCTGCGCTCGGGATTTCAGACAAAAAGCTACTGAACTGCTGCAAGTTCATGTTCCACCACATGAGCTACACGCAGAATCTTTCCTTCGTCAAAGTGCCTGCCCAGAATTTGCAATCCAATAGGCAGCCCCGATTTGGTCTCTCCGCAAGGGACGCTGATTCCCGGAATGCCCGCAAGATCGGCTGTGACCGTATAAATATCCGCCAGATACATAGCGAGTGGATCGTCAGACTTTTCGCCCAGCTTGAACGCTGGAGTCGGTGCGGTCGGCGTGAGGATTGCGTCGACTTTGCCAAAAGCGTTTTGGAAATCGCGCGCGATCAGCGTTCGAACTTTCTGGGCTTTCAGGTAGTAGGCGTCATAGTAGCCGGAGCTAAGGGCATAGGTGCCAAGCATGATCCGGCGCTTGACCTCCGCACCAAAGCCTTCATCGCGCGTCTTGCGGTACATGTCGGATAAGGTTCGAGCCTTTGCTGATCGATAGCCGTAGCGCACGCCGTCATAACGCGCCAGATTGGCCGAGGCTTCTGCAGTAGCGATTACATAGTAGGTGGGAATCGCGTATGCGGTATGTGGCAGCGATATGGGCACCAGCTCGGCTCCGGCCTCCTGAAGCCTTTGAATCGCAGCCTCCACTACTATGCGAAGCTCAGGATCCAGTCCTTCGCCAAAGTATTCCGTCGGAACACCCAGCTTCAGTCCACGCACCGGTTTGCAGATCTCGAGCTCATAGTCAGGCACTGGGACATCAGCCGATGTCGAATCCATCGGATCGCGGCCTGCAATCACGCGCAAGAGAACAGCTGCGTCCTTCACCGTTTTAGTGAAAGGGCCAATGTGGTCGAGAGAAGAGGCAAAAGCGATTAGGCCGTAACGAGAAACGCGTCCGTAGGTCGGCATCAAGCCAACAACTCCACAGAAAGATGCGGGCTGCCGAATGGAGCCTCCGGTGTCCGATCCCAGAGAAGCAACTGCGGTACCGGCTGCAACCGCTGCAGCCGAGCCTCCGCTGGAGCCTCCAGGGACCCGCGTTTTGTCCCGCGGATTGTGCACCGGACCATATGCGGAGTTTTCATTGGACGAGCCCATTGCGAACTCATCACAGTTTGTTTTGCCCAGTACTATCGCGCCTGCGGCTTCAAGGCGCGTAACTGCAGTGCAGTCATACGGAGAGACAAAGTTTTCAAGAACCTTTGAGCCGGCGGTCGAACGCACCCCGCGGATTACCATTACATCTTTGATAGCGACAGGCACTCCTGCCAGTGGCGGCAACGGATCACCTTTGGCCACCGCAGCGTCTATCCGTTTTGCCTGGGCAAACGCACGATCCTCGGCGAGAGTTAGATACGCGTGAACATCCCCATCTTCGGCTTTTATCTTGTGATAAAAGTCTTCAACCAAACGTGCGGCGGTGAACTGCTTCTCTGCGATTGCAGTGCGAGTGGAAGCGACAGTGAGCGCGGAAAGGTCCATTCAGTTTCAGTGCACCTCGAACATCGGGTGATCGGGTGATCTGGTGATCGGTTGATCGAGTTTCGACTGAAAACTGAGTGCTGAATGCCGAGTGCTCATCTCTCGATCACCTTGGGTACTTTGAAAAATTCTTTGTCGGTGACCGGCGCGTTCTGCAAAGCTTCATCGTGTGGCAGGCATGGGCGCAGTTCATCTTCCCGCCATGAGCGATCCTGATCTTGTGCGCTCTCTTTGATGGCAGCTGACGTATCAGAAAATACCTGCGTCATTGGAGGAACGTTAGAGGTGTCCAACTCATTCAATCGCGCGATGTAAGTGAGAATGGAATCCAGATCTTTGACCATGCGCTGGCGTTCCTGCTCGGTAAGCTCCAGGTTGGCCAGATCGGCAACGTAAATAACGTCTTTTTCTGTGACTTTCATGGGAACAGTTCTTAGCCTTTAGCCATTAGCTTTAGTATCGGTGATGCGCGGAGAACCGCTAAAGGTTAAGTGCTAACGGCTGATTTTGAACTTCAGTTCCTTCACCAGCGGTCCAAGCAAGCTTTCAAACCCGCTCACGTATCTTGGGCCAAAGCTCTTCAATTGAGCTGCCCATGCTGGGTCCGATACTTCAACGGTGAGGCAGCCATTAGCAAAATCAGCAGCTCTGGTCCGGGCGGCAACCTCTTTCCCACAGACCAGCGGCCACGCAAGGATCACAGCTTCTTCAGCCGGACGGGCCCGGAGAAGATCACTCATTATGTTGCGTAGACCGGTGCGGGCGGGTTCCATTCAGTTGCGATTCTAGCATCGCTGGAACATTAAAGGGAGGGCTGATGTGAGACCGTTGCAACGGGTTAGTCTCTTTAAAACCAATGACTTAGGCGCACGTCGACGCTTCCATTTAATGCGCACTGTAACCACTAAAGTGCAAATTCCAGCCGTTCAGGGAATCCTTCTTATGATTTCCAAGCCTGCCCAATAAGATGGAGAAGATTATTATCTTGTTCAAATTCCAAGTGATAGCTGGCGTTCAAGGAGAGGCAAAACACCATGCACAAGCCCGTTAAGTATGCAGAAAAAGCCCTGACTTATGTCGCGCGAGGCGCGTGGGCTGTTTTCGACCGGCTCAACCAGATCAAACCCGCGCCGGCATTTACTCCCAACTGGTCGGACAAGCCACTGCTGAAGTCATGGGAAAAGACTAAGCCTCCTCTCGGCTGGCCGCGCAGTACAGATTCGCTTTGCCCCAAATGCGTGCCTGAGATTCGCCAGCAGATTATCGACGGCAAATTGCCACATGAAGTTCTGCTCAATGAAAAAGTGGGCGAGATCAAAGCGACCATCGTCGAACGTGATGGCAAAATTCTGATGGTCAAAGATTGCCCCATCCACGGTCATTTTGAAGACGTGATGGCGGTTGACACTCAGTTTTTCAGGCACCTTGAAGAAGTTTTTCCCGGTCGCGATATCCGCGCCCATAATGACGAGCACCTGCATCATCATGGAACCAGCACAGTGAAGCATGGCCGTGGCTCAGTACTCACCATTGACCTGACCAACCGCTGCAACATGATGTGTGATCCCTGCTTCATGGATGCGAACCAGGTAGGTTTTGTGCATGAGCTGACCTGGGACGAAATCAAGCAGATGCTGGACAACGCCATCTCCATCAAGCCCCGGCGCCAGATGTCAGTCCAGTTCTCCGGTGGCGAGCCAACGCTGTCACCTTACTTCCTGGATGCAGTGCGCTATGCGCGCCAGGTGGGTTACAACTCAGTACAGGCCGCAACCAACGGAATTGAGTTCGCCAAATCGCCGGAATTTTCCCGCCAGGCCGCGGAAGCTGGCTTGCGCTATGCGTATCTCCAGTTTGACGGAATCGGCAATGCCGCCAACTCGCACCGACAGGTCGGGAACCTGTTTGACGTGAAGCTCCGGGCTATCCACAACCTGCATGAAGCGGGCGTGGACATCGTTCCTGTGACCACGATCGTCAACGGCATCAACAATGAGCAGGTGGGCCGCATCATCCAGTTCGCGCTGGACAATCCAAAGACGATCAGCTTCTTGAGCTTCCAGCCGGTTTCGTTTACCGGCCGCGACGAAGAGATTACTGACGAACGGCGCCAGGCACAGCGTTACACGCTGAGTCATCTGGCGCATGACGTAAAGAACCAGACCGGCCTGGGCGAGCCCGCACGCGACTGGTTCCCGATCTCGTTCATGTCCACGTTCTCTGACTGGGCTGATCTGATCCACGGTCCCGGCGCTGATTGGGGTCAATTAAGCTGCGGCTGCCATCCAAATTGCGGCGTGGGAATGGCCGTAATGATCGACAAAGAAACCAATGAAGCTGTACCGGTTACGGCATTTCTGAACGGCGACAAGATTGCCAAGGACGTGGCGCGGATTAACGATGCTGGCCGCGGCCGTTTCCTTTCTGTCGTCGGAATGGCTCTGGCACTGGCCAAGAACTACGATCCGTTCAAGGCGCCCAAGCATTTCAAGCTGATGGACCTGCTGAAAAAATTTGATAAGACGTTTGGCGCCACCAAGCAGGCAGACAAGAAGTACGGCAGCGTTTCAGGCGACCGTACGATCGAAGACATCAAGAAGCGCCGCCAGGACCGCTGGAATTTCCTGTTCATCGCAGGGATGTGGTTCCAGGACCTGTACAACTACGATTTCCGCCGCACTGAGCAGTGCATTATTCCGTACGCAACCCAGGAAGGCGAGATCAGCTTCTGCGCCTACAACACCGGCGTGGGCTGGCGCAACATCATTGAAAAGATGCACATGACGGCCACGCTCACCAAGTGGTATGAAGAGCATGGGCGCCATGAGATTTTCGCCGGCGGGAAGAAGGTGGGCCTGGCTGAGGGTACACACAAGCTGCGGCTCAATGAGGATCACGTGCACGCCGAGCGCAATCACACGCTCGATGATCTGGGAATCGCGAAGACGGCACGTGAAGAGAAACTCCGCGCGCGTGATGAAAAGCTGAAACAGGATGCTGAAAATGCCCGCATGGCAGCGCTCTATCGTGAGCACATCCTGAAAGAACCCAAACCGGAAGGTGGGTTTGTGCCACTGACCTCGATCACACCCGTGAACGGTAATGGCCGGAAAAAAGAAGAGAAGGAAGAGGTCTTCGGGGATTAAAAACATCAGTCGCAAAGCGCACAAAAGGGGCACAAAGGCAGCTTGGCTTTGTGCCTCCTTTTATTAGACCTGTTGGGAAAAGAACCATGATTCCGATCTCCGGCTCAAAGCTGCAAGGCAATCCTCGATTGAATTCCTTCCTCTGCTTTGTGGTTTCGTTTCTATTCGCTGGCTGCGCCGGAGTTCCGCAACATCCCACCTGGAAGAATGCCACTGGGGGCGAGATGCATGAGCGCCTGATGTGGCAGGCAGTTCGTGACAAGGATTGGAATAACTTTGAACAGCGTCTGGCTCCGGCGTTCGTAGGAGTAGATCCAGCCGGAAAGAGCTACGATCGGGCCGGGTGGGTAGAACTCTGGAAAGCTGCTGCGATTCAGAACTATTCCATGGGAGAGTTCACCGTCCAGCCAGCGGGGGCTGACATGGTGCTGACGTACGTGATTACTCTGCCGGGTTTCGCTGATCAGATCCGCGTCGTATCAGTATGGCAGCAGGTGAAATCGCGCTGGAT
>DASUBD010000154.1:0-11469 GCA_035763445.1 Candidatus Angelobacter sp. | reverse complement strand
GGAAGCGCTGAGACGCGAAGGAGTTGGGAGTCGCGGGTGATCATCGTGAAAACCAAAGATACTGCCAAGTTACGGTAACGGTGCTGAAATTGGTTCCCGTGCGCGCCGTAACTCCGTTGCTGTAGGCGATTTTAGCCGACTGGCTCTTTGTTATTGGTAGAGAAACTGTACCTCCAACGCGGCTGTTGTTCTGTCTCGCGCTGGCCGGAAGACCGTCCACAATGGCAGCGCCCCCGTTGTACCATGTGCCGTCAAGAGCGATCCACAACTTCGGCCGCACGCTATAGCTGATATGGCCCTGTAATCCGGTGAGTGGATCCTGCTCTTTGACGCTGTCTCCGGGAAAGAACCGCCCGTTTTGAGTAAAGAACCACGCGCTTCCGTACAAGTCAAAATAGAGCTTCTTCCACGGATACGAGAGACCCACCTCGGGTCGAAAGGCCCACCGGTTTGTGCCCAGGTTGATCAGCTTGGCGGAATCATACTGCCCCGTGGGCGCCTGGACGACTACGCTTGCGGCAATGATGGTGCTGCGATGTTGCGTCTTTAAGAACTCCCGCAAAGAGCGCGCGGGATTGCCGCGCAGGTTGAGCGAAAACTTGACCCGGAGGTCTGCCAGGCCGGAGCGGGTGATGCTTGCCTGCTGTAGTTGCGGACCAACCTTCCCGTCGACGCGCCCAAAGGCATACGGGAGCACAGCGGTCACAAGCGCCTCCCGGCCAAACAGGCCAAAGGTCCGCCCCAGACCGAGAAGTGGACTGTAGATATCGGCGTGTACGTCAGTGACGGGAACGGATGGGTCGAAGACAACCTCTCCGCTCGATCGTCCGAACCCGAGAACAAGAAAGTTTGCGCCAATCGGAGACGCTGAATATGCCCTCGGCTCGAGTTCCTGCCCAATCATGGGAGCGATGGACACGAACCACGTGCAACCAACAAAGGCTACGAATCGGAAAAATGTCACTTCAGTCTGTATTCAGTTAGTAATCCCTGATGCCCGGCATTGCGGCCGGTCGCGCCCATACCTGAGCTGCAAGTTGTGCGATCTGACGCGACCGCGCCCTGGGTTTATTTCTCGAAATTGAGCGAGATTATGCTGCTGTTTTTTGCCTCGCTCTTTCCGCATAGATCTGTTTCCCGCTTTGGAGCAGAGTGGCGGCGTCAACTGTTCCGAACATGTGAATCAGCCGGGAAATCAATCCTGTCCATCCGGTCTGATGGCTTGCACCCAGTCCTGCTCCGTCATCACCCTGAAAGTATTCATAAAAGAGCAGGTAATCACGCCAATGGGGATCGCTTTGGAACTTTTCTGTCCCCCCGTAGAGTGGGCGGCGGCCATGCTGGTCGCGCTCGAAAATGCTGGTCAGGCGATTGCTGATTTCGTGGCTCACCTCAAACAGGTTCATGAGCTTTCCCGAACCCGTAGGACACTCAACCTTAAAGTTGTCACCATAATAAAGATAGAACTGGAGGAGCGCGCGGATCAGGAGCGTATTCATGGGCAGCCAGATGGGTCCACGCCAGTTGGAGTTACCCCCAAACATCGCCGTGTTGGATTCGGCCGGCTGGTAGTCTACGCGATATTCCTGGCCGCCAGAATAGACTGCGTAGGGATGGTCACGATGGTAGCGAGATAGCGCCCGGATTCCATAAGGCGATAAGAACTCGTTCTCATCCAGCATTCTCGCCAATATGCGGCGCAGTCTTTCAGGAGAAACCAGGGCCATAATCCCGCGGTCATTCACACCAAAGTTTCCTGGACCGGTTGGGTGAATCGTGGAGAGCAACTCAGGCATGCGCGCGAGCCGTTGTCTCAAGAACTGTGCTGCGTTCATGACTGTGTCTCTCTGGAACTTTTCAACCACGGTTGTAGCGCAGAGCGGCAGCAGCCCCACCATTGATCTGACTTTTAGCCGGGTAAAAGAACCATCGGGCAAGCGCAGCAGATCGTAGTAAAAACCATCTTCTTCATCCCACAATCCGTCATTTCCGGGTTTATTGATAGCGGCCGCGATCCAGAGAAAATGCTCAATGAACTTGAAAGCAAATTCCTCAAAGGCGGGATCACCGGCAGTAAGTTCCACTGCAATTTCTGCCATATTCTGGCAATAGAGCGCTATCCAGGCGGTGCCGTCTGCCTGCTCAAGGTGCCCTCCACCCGGGAGCGTACTGCTGCGGTCAAAAACCCCGATATTGTCAAGGCCGAGAAAGCCGCCTTCAAATACGTTCTTACCAAAACGGTCTTTCCGGTTCACCCACCAGGTGAAGTTCAGCACCAGCTTGTGGAAGATCTTCTTGAGAAACAGGATGTCACCAACACCGTCTTGAGCCTTTTGCAGATTGTGCATGAAGAGTGCGGCCCAGGCATGTACAGGCGGATTGACATCGCCAAAGTTCCACTCGTAGGCAGGCATCTGCCCGTTGGGATGAAGGTACAGTGGTCCTACCATCAGTTCAAGTTGTCGTTTGGCAAAAACATCATCGACCAGAGAAAGAGCTAGAGTGTGAAAAGCCAGGTCCCATGCTGCATACCAGGGATATTCCCACTTGTCGGGCATGGAGATGATGTCGTGGTTGATCATGTGAAACCACTCTGTGTTGCGAATGCGAGTTTTGTGCTCTCCGATCCAGCGATCAAGATCAAATTCGTAATACTGCTTGCTCCACAGCATCCCGGCCAATCCCTGCCGTATGATTGCAGCTTTTTCCGGCCCAGCCGCCGGAGGCGTCAGCCGTGAATAGAAGTCATCCGCTTCGGAAGTTCGTGCCCGAAAAACATTCTCAAAATGCCTGCCGAAAGCACCATCTTCCTTGGGGTACGCGTGCTCCAACTTATCTGGAGAGACAGTGGTAAGCCGTAGCCTGACTACCTGATTTCCTCCGGGTTCCACATTTAACTCGTAGTTCGCAGAGACCTTTGTGCCTGTGCTATCAGGATTGACGGCATCGCGCTTTCCATACACGACAAAGTCATTGATTCCATCTTTTACGTAAGGGGTAACGTTTGAAGTGCCGAAAAGGCGCTGCGAATTAGTCTCGTTTTCAGTGAAAAGCAACCGGGGCTGGCCTTCACAGTACAAGAACCGTTGCCCAAGTGACTGGTTGGATGCGGACGCAACGCTTGCGTTCTTCACACCTTTTTGCACGTGGATCAGCGAACGACTTTCAGTCTTCTCTCTCCCGGACCATGTATTCCGGAACCACAGCGTAGGCAGCACTAAAATCGGGGCCGCCTGGGGACCTCGGTTCCAGACCGTGATTTTGATCAGGATGTCATCAGCAGATTCCTTTGCATACTCGACAAACACATCAAAGTAGCGGTCTTCATTGAATATCCCTGTATCGATCAGTTCGTATTCGAAATCGTCGCGGGACCGCCGCCGGTTGGTGCTGACAAGATCATCGTAAGGATAGGCCCGTTGGGGGTACTTATAGAGGTACTTCATGTATGAGTGCGTGGGCGTACTATCCAGATAAAAGTAGTATTCCTTTACGTCCTCACCGTGGTTGCCCTCAGAGTTTGTCAGTCCGAAGAGCCGCTCTTTCAGGATAGGGTCATTCCGATTCCACAGCGCCAGCGCGAAACAAAGCTGCTGTTGCTCATCTGAGATGCCGGCCAGGCCATCTTCCCCCCAGCGGTACGCGCGCGAACGTGCCTGGTCATGGCTGAAGTACTCCCATGCATTCCCATTCTCACTGTAATCCTCACGAACAGTCCCCCACTGGCGTTCGCTGAGATAAGGCCCCCATTGGAGCCATTCACGATTTTCAATCTGAGGTTGTTCCAAGCGAATTTGTTCTCCAGTCATACCATTGCCTTTCCGCGCGCACTCTGCGCGGTTGGGGAGCGTATCTCTCATCGCGTCCCACACACACGCCGAATGCTCCTTTGAAATTCACCGTACCCAAGCACACTCGCCGCCTGGAGATTTGTATTCAGGATTGTGGCCGAGCATTCGTGCAGCAGAGGATGGCCATTGTTAACCGGGCTCTTCGGAAAAGACCGTTAAACCCAGCGAAACAGCGTTCCGGTCGTCACCTGCCCCTCCGCTTCCGTTACCGCGGAGGCCCCCTGGTGCAGATAGAGTCTTTATGTGCGCAAGTACTCATTTAGACTTTCTCGCTTCTTTAGCAAGATTTCGCCTCGCGTCTATCTTTCCGCATAGCCGTGGGCAGCTATGCCCATCAGCTTTCTTCCTGAACCTACCCCGCTTTCTGCTTTCTCGCGGCGGAGATCGGTACCGGCTCGCTAGGCTCCTTGGCACGTTTCGAGGCTTCGAACGCATCGCGATAGCCCCGTGCTATGGAGCGAACACCACGCCCGATGTCGTCGTAAACGTCATCAGGCAAATTGGCAAGGGAAATGCGCAGTGACCAGTCTGGCGCTTCAAAGCCGCCACCATTCAGCAGTACGATCCCGTAGGCTTCTGCCAGGCGGAATGCAAGGTCGAGAGGGTGCACATTCTTCTTGAGATATTCCACCGCCTCTTCACCCAGGTTCTTGCGGGCAAAGAACTCGAAATCGATTAAGCCGTAGTAGGCGTCGTACAGAGGATTCGGATCCACCTGGATCCCAAGTCCCTCAATCGCAGCCCGGGCGCGCCGATGCAGGATTTCCATGCACGCCGTCTGATATTCCTTCGCGGTATCCATGAGTTCAGCCAGGGAAAACATGCTCATCATGACCTGCTGCGGCAGAGCAAGCCCCGAAGTGTGATTCAGGGCTACATCGCGGCTGTCTGCCACAATGCGATCAATGAACTTGATTTTGCGCGGTTCCAGCGTGAGCGCGCCGTAGCGTTTGTCCAGCGCGATCAGATCATTCTCCGGGAGTTTCTCAATCATCCTGTCGAAGATGTTGTCTTCATGAACGGCAATTACGCCGAGCCGCCATCCGGTAGCACCTGCATACTTCGAGTAGGAGTAAACGCCGATCGTGTTCTGCGGCAACTCGCCCAGTAGTGAGCGGAAATCGTGAACAAATGTGCCGTACACATCATCAGTTAAAATCATCAGGTCTGGGCGCTTCGTTTTTACTATTTTGGCGATTGCGGCGATTACTTCTTTGCTCATTGCCGCACCCGTGGGATTGCCGGGATTCACCACAAAGAAGGCTTTAATGGTCGGATCTTCCAGCTTGTTAAGCTCTTCCTGGGTGTATTGGAAGCGGTTCTCCTGCGGAGCACGGATGTTCACCACGTTCAGATTGAAATCTTCAAGATGCGGGAACTCTAAATACGGGGTGAAAATGGGCGTCCCCAGGGCAATCGTATCTCCTGATCGCAGCAGGCGATTTGACTTCAGCGATTTGAAGATATAGCACATCGCGGCTGTTCCGCCTTCCACCGCGAAAAGATCAAACTTCCCTGTTGGACGCGGTTCCCCGCACATGGCCCACATCAGATACTCATGGGCAATCTTCTCGTTGTGTAGCAGCATGCGATCAGGAACTGGATAGTTATCGCCGATGATCGAATCTACGAGTTCGTGCACAAATGCGTCCGGGTCGAATCCAAACTTGCTTACTGCAAATGACACCATGGAGGCCAGAAAAGAAGCTCCCGGCGTGGTTTTTTGGGCTGTGAGCCATCCATCCAGACGGCCTGCAATGCCCTGGGCCTGCGGCATTCCACCCACGCCCGCAGGATGCTCCATCACGCGCTTGCTTTCGGTAATCGCGAATTGGCCGAGCAGAAAAAACGCTTCACGCGGCTTAGTGGCGATCCAGTTAGGGTTGCCGCGCCCAGCATTCAAAAATGCCGATTGCGTCGTACGAGACGTCTTTCTGGCAAGCTTGATCAGCTCATCCTTGATTTCGAACGGACTCAGCGTCTCAAATTTGCGGAGCTTCAGGAGGTCCTGTTCCATATTTTTTCCTTTTATCGTGACATCAGAACGATGATGACCATTCCCCAGATGGTCAGAAATGTATTTCCCACAGCGTAAGTCACGGTGTAGCCAAGCGCCGGGATTTGGCTTTGGGCTCGATCACAGACCAGACCGAGTGAAGCTGTAGTTGTACGCGCCCCGGAAAGGATCCCGAGCAAGAGCGCGTCGTGAAAGCGAAAGAGATACTTGCCAACGTACAAGCCAAGGATGAGAGGCACGCTAGTGGCCACTGCTCCCCATAGGAAAAGGCTAATGCCCTGCGTCTTCAGGCCATTCACAAACCCCGGCCCGGCAGAGATGCCAACAATGGCGATGAAAATGTTGAGTCCGACGGAGTTCATGAACCAGACCGTCGAGTTTGGAATGCGGCCGAACTTTGGCTTTACTGAACGCAGCCAGCCGCAGATGAGGCCGGAGATCAGCGCTCCGCCGGCAGTTGAAAGCGTGAGCGGCACGCCTGCCACTTTCCATACCAGTGAGCCAATCAGAGCGCCAATCGTAATTCCAGCGCCAATGAAAGCCACATCGGCAATGTCAGTGGCACGATCCAGCACGCCCAGCATCTTGGCAGCGGCGGTAGTGTCCTGAGTGCGGCCCACGATAGTAACAATGTCACCGCGAAAGATTTTTGTATTCGGAAGAATGGGAATAGAAGTGGCAACAACTCCACGCGTGATCTTTCTCAAGAAGACCCCGCGCGCGCCGGGAAGCTGAGCAATTTCCGCAAGTGTCTTGCCGTCTACTTCTTTACTTGTCACATAGACGTCAACGCCCTCTACCGGCACGTTGAGCAATTCAGGATCGTCAATTTCGACCTGTGTCGGATCAGGTGGATTCGAGATGCTCTGGCGGCCACTGACCGAGGCCACTAACCTGACGCGCTCGTTAACCACTCCGAGAAGCGCCTCGCGGGCGCCCGCGACCGCCAGTACGTCTCCTTCCTGCAATAGCGTGTCAGCATTGGCTTCCTCAATGACGCCATTGCGCCGCAATCTCTGAATAAAGACTCGCGTATTGGGAACGAGAGCCTCGGCTTCAATCGCCCGCAGACCAACCACCTTGCCGCCTTGCGCAACACGGAACGCACGCAGCTCCCATTTGTGCCAGGCCGAACCGGCGCCACCCAGCTCTTTCTTCCCTCCTCCGAATCTCTCTTCATAATCTTTGCACGCTGCCGGAAGGTTCATGCCCACCAGTGCGGGACAGATCACCGCAATCACAATGGCGGACCCGACAGTACCGAACATATACGTCACTGCGTAAGCGATAGGCATTGAATCGAGCAATCTTTTGGCTTCGTCGGCGGCCAGCCCAAGGCGATTGATGGCATCCGTAGAGAGGCCCAGAGAGGCAGAGATGGTCTGCGAACCTGAATAGAGTCCTGCCGTATATCCCATGTCATAACCGGCTATCTTCGCGATTACGAATGGCGCCGCGAGGCAGAATGCGCATTGGACGACGGCAAAAATGGCCTGCGGTACGCCGTCTTTGGCAATACCGCGGACGAATTGCGGTCCGACACCGTAACCCACGGCAAACAGAAACAGGAGAAAAGCAAATGCCTTGAGAGGCTGATTGATGGTGATCCCTAACTGCCCGATTGCAACGCCAGCTAGTAACGTAGCAGTAACCGATCCGAGGCCGATGCCTTTAAATGTAAACTTGCCAAAGTAGTACCCAATCGCCAGCGTGAGAAAGATGGCGATTTCCGGGTACTGTCGAAGGGTCACAGCGAACCATGATGCTATGCCCATGGTTACCTCCAAAGAATGGAACAGCTTCCGTCGTTATGGACAGATAGACTTCTGTGTTCAGTGAGATCACTACGGCCAGAAGCTGGAAAGAGAATAGGGTTGGCTGGCGACGATGTCGCCTGTCAGATGTTACAGGATTTTTTGTCCGGCCACGTTGACGTGCAAATGCAGCATATAGCTGATTCCACAATAAATTGATTTTAGGAAGTCGAACTTGGAGAGAAGGATTCAGCTATTGGTCAGAAGTGAAGACGCAACCTGGGCGCTTTTGAGAAATACACGTGGATGGTGCTCTGCCTCATCATTATTTAAGAAGCATCACGTGCTCTTTCTCTCCGCGCTCAGGCTGACTTTTCTTCTCCTATTTCATCCTGGTTCTCCGCAATATAGCCCCAGACCCCGCGAAGACTGCTCCCAGCAGGGCGAGCAATGGCAGAGGAGATGCCGTTTCCGGCATCTGGGGCTCTGTTACCTGCGCCACCTGCTCCGGAGCGATCGAACCGGTGACATGGACTGATGCCACGCTTGTGTCTGAGCCCCCGCAGTCGTTAGTTGCGGTGATTTTGTAAGTAAGAGTCTCATTCACTGGTCCCGGGGCGCCCTGCTGCGGGTTCGCCTGCACCGTCTGCGTGCCGCTTGATCCTCTTACAGCGCCACCGGGATCAATCGTTACTGAATTTGCATTGGAAGCAGTCCATTTCAATTCGGTTGAACCCTGCTCTTTGACTGTATTGCCATCTTTCACGTAGCGGATCTCTGAGTTGCCGGGCGTCAAAGAGGTCTTTACAGCTGTGTCAACATTTACCTTGGCGTCTGAACTCACCACTCCGCCAGGACCGGCAGCGAGAAACTGGTAGGTTGTGCTCTGCTTCGGTTGGGCTTCGACTGAACCGGTATGACCTTCACCAACGGCCTCACCGTTCGCCTTTACAAAGGTTTGCGCGGCGTCGGTTGATTCCCAGGTTAGCTTTACCGGTTCGCCGCACTTTATGTCCTGGCGATCCACAGCCATTTTGCCTTTTACCGGCGCCACCGCAATAGTTGCTGAAGCAGTGCTGGCTTCAAAACGTCGCACCGCATTCATCTTCGCTCCCTCCGGCCAGCTCTTGTATACAAGCTGTTTATCGGGCGCCCGTTTGGTATAGACAATAACGCGCTCATTTTCCTTGACCGGCACCGGACCTGACCAGATCTCCTGTTCGGTTTTGTTCGCCAGGATATGCATCTGGTGCGTTCCAACGGGAACAATGAGCTGCTGTTCGCCGATAACGTGGTTGTTCATCTCATCCGCGTGCCCCACAAAGAACTGGGGCGTTGTGCCGTTCAGAAAAACCAGCGAATCTCCGGGGACTCCTTCAACCTGGATTCGGCCCCACGGGCCGGATACCGGCTTGTCCACAGGCCGCAGCTGCGCGGAAATCTCCTGCCGCTTGTCTGGAGTTATGTCGATCTCATGTACTTGCGGTTCGTAGCCATAGTTGTAAACGGCTACCTTGTGCTGCCCCGCAGGCAGGTGGAATGAACTACTACGATGGCTCACCGGCTTGCCATCTATCCAAATGTAAGCCTCTTGCGGGCTCACGCTGACGTGGAGTTCCCCGGTGCCAGTCGTGGACTGGTCAGACTGTTTGTCTTGTGCGGCAGACACGCCATTGGCCGCAAAAAGAGAAAGCATAAATATGAAAAGAAGACCGCCCGTTGCGACACTAACCACGCGGTGTTTCATGACTAATACCCCCGAATACTTATTCCTAACCGTAGTGTCGTAAATTTCCGGAGCCGCTGGAACTGGCAAAACTTGAAGCTTTGAGCCAAGGCATGGAATCATACAAATATGGAGAATACCCGCAGCGGAATGTGGATCCGGCGCTTGATCAATGGCCGTTGATTTGTTGCAATCGTTACGGCTTCGGCTTCTTCTCGCGCCTGGGCAACAAGAAGGATTCCCTAATTCCCGGCCACCAGCCGCCTGTCCCTGGTGGCGCGCCAGGTTTTATCGGGGTTGAACGCGGTCATGTCTTTGGCAATTTTGAGCGAGTCCGGCCCCAGGTCCTTTTCATAAACTACTCCGGCTTGATTCACGATGAACGTCTTAACGCCTGTCACCCGATACTCAGCAGGCACGGCAACCAGCGCGAAACCGCCAAGCATTACTCCGTTAATGTTGTAGCTGATCTCTCCGAAAGGAGCATTGGGGCCCTGTCCCTGGAGAATCTTGAAATAGTATCCATGATAAGGTTTTGGTTTGTCCGACTTGTCTGAATAACCTTCTTCAAGTGCGCGGGCAACCGCCTCACTGATTGGACCACCCGGCGACCCGTCTTGATTTCTCCAGAACAGTCCATCCTTTTGTCCAGGAGTGCTGATAATCTTCTGCGCGTACTGATGGATTGGGGGATTTCCATGGGCCTCCTGGGCATATTCTTTTTGCGCTTCCACATATCCGCGGCAAAGCTGAATGGCATCCAGTTCATTGGCTCCGATGCGCCGGTACAATATTTCATCGTGTCCAGCTTTTGTATCGAAGTACCACTTACCCTGTTTTTTTACCAGCGGAACCGGCATTGGCCAGTGATCTGAGCCCACCACGAGAACAGCCGTATTTTTTTCAGTTTTTATGGAATGCTTTTGCCGCGCCTTTGCGGCAAATTCCTCAACATTGTTTTTGCTCTGGACAGGGTCGGCGGATTCTACCAGCTCCTTGCCATCCGGGCCAAAGAAATCCAGCAATGCAGGCAGATCATAACTTTCCGCTGCCTTAATCAGCGCTTCAGCGGCCATTTGTGGAGTATCAAACCCTTTCTGCCCTTGCGGCGGAGCAGAAGGGCCCTGCTGCGCCTGAGACCACAAGAAAGTTGAACAGACAATCACAAACAAAATGCCAGCAATTGATCGCGGGTTCATAAATCCTCTTATCTGATCTGGAACTTAATCATCAGGCCTTCCGGAGTCGTAGCTCCTCTTCAAGCAAGGCCCAAACTCCTCACTGGCTTATCTCCTGCGTCCACCACCGCCACGGAACCCGCCACCGCTACGCGCTCCCATACTGGAAGAGCCTCGGGCACTGCTGGCTCGCGCACTCGAACCGGAGCCGCCGGAAAACGCGCTGCTGTTCCGGGATCCCATGCTCCCGCTCGAGAGCTGCCTGTTCCCGACTCGGTCACCACCTCCACCAGCTGCGCTGCGGTTCAACCCCTGCGCGTTCGCACCCGTGCTGGAGTTTCCGCTCCTGAAGGAACTTCCCCTGTTTTGGGATATATTTTGCCGTGCAGCCGTTTGTCTTTGCGATGCTGTACTGCCACGTGCTGCGCCGCCGTATTGATTGGCGACTCTTTGATTGGCGTAAGGCGCACCACCGCGATGGGCCGGGTTGTGCTGCCAGTTTCCGCCGTTGACGCTGCCGTACCGTCCGCCATTTACCCGGTTGTAATTGCTTACAAAGGTGTTGTTCCGGTTGACATAGACATTGTTGTGCCCCCAGCCGGAATTCCAACCCCAGCCGCCGCCCCATGCCGCTCCAATTGCCATGCCTACGCCAAAGCTAAGCAGCATCCCCCCTGCTGGATAAACCGGGTAAGCGACAGGTGGATAGGGATAGTATGGCGTTCCCCAGATAGCAACTGGGTTATAGGTTGGAACGTAAACAACTTCGGGGCTGGAAGGCTGAACTACTATATAGGTCTTATTTTCAACCACCTTGGTTTCCACTTTTTGTTGCTCCGTTGTCTTCAGAGCGCCTTTCTCTACTGCCTTGCTTCGCATGCGCTGCACAGCATCCATTACGTCATTCTGCTGGGCCAGAAAGGCATTTCCCAGATCATCAGTC
>DASUBD010000153.1:0-6481 GCA_035763445.1 Candidatus Angelobacter sp. | reverse complement strand
TGTTCCGGATACAACTGGCGCTACGTATTTCAGAAAAAAGCCCGGGCATCAGCATAGAAAATACAAAAACGGGTTGTTGGCAGGGGATGTTCAGCAGGCGCCTGATATCAGCGCCTGCTTTTGTTTTGTATGTGCAAAAACATGCATCTCACGCTCGCATCCGGCGCCGCGCTATGATGCACATTGATGATCAGCAACTCTGGTTTTCTAAGGTGCTCTTCCATAGCTTTTTTGCTGTTTGCGTCCTTCTGCGCGCAAAATCTGCACGCGCAAGCCACCTGGAGTCCGGTTGTGAAAGTAGGGCCCGGCTATGTGGACTGCTACACGCGGCAGGTAGTAAGGACTTCCGGAGACGTGGTTTACGTGGTGACGAACGCAAGCGGCTTCAGCGGCGGCACTATTCCCAGTTCCATCAGGATGTATAAAGGTTCGCCTTCCGGTAACCCAACCAGCTTTGTTGAGGTGGACGCAGCGCACCGGCCGGCCAACGGCACGCGATTTGGCGGAGTGGAAGCAAAGCTGGCCGGAACAGACAGATTCATTCAGATTGTTTACGAAGACATTGCCGCAGCGCAAACCAAGTATGTGAAGTTCGATACGGTAACCGATACCTGGGGCACACCTGAAACGGTAGGCGCTCTCAGCGGCCAGAACACGCTCAATCGTTACATGGGCAAGACGGGCCTAGCGCTGGACGCTAATGGCGCCCCGCATGTAGTCACCGGCGGAACGAATGAGGTGATGTATTACACCAATCGCACCGCGGGCACATGGTCTGCGCCGGTTGCAGTGGCGCCCTCTTCCGCAGACATGCATCCCTCGCTCGCGTTTGACGGCAATGGGACGTTGCATATGGCTTTTTATGACAACGCAGCCGGGATGTTCTATCGTCAGCGCAACCCAACCACCGGAGTCTGGAGTGCGGCAGAGACCGTAACGAGCAATGCTTCCACCAGCCAGTCTGATGAGTCGCCATCGCTGGTTCTCGATTCCAGCGGGCGCGTGCTGGTGAACTACATTGCGGGAGACTTCAGCTTCCACTACCAACTGGCCCTCCGTACGGCCGCGAATACATGGTCCAACATCAGTCCTACTGCAGCAGTAGCGGGCCACGGGCCCGGCCTCTACATTGATTCTGCAAACAATATCTTTGCACTTGAAGGGCACGATCTAACTGTCATTCAGCCGTCGGTTGAGATTCGCTCTGCCGCGGGAACATGGGGAGCCTATTCGATTCTTGCGTCCGGACCGCCGACACGCGATGGCAGTGCTTCCGCGCGCTGGGACTTTTTATGGCCCGGAAATACCGCACACCTGGATTTTGCCAACATGGATGAAGCGGGAGTGGATCCGGCCACCAACGGCACCACAGGAGTCACTTACTATCTGCATGCCTCTCTGGGCGGCGCTCCGCCCCCGCCGCCAGCGTCTGATTTTTCACTGTCTCTGCCCAGCGGGTCAAAAGTGACGATTACGGCAGGCCAGAGCGCCAGCAGCAGTCTTAGTGTGGCAGCCAGTGGAGGATTCAACCAACCCGTTACCCTTTCCTGCACCGGCGCGCCTGCAGGTGCTGCATGCAATATCTCGCCGGGATCAATCAATCCCAACGGCGGGACTGCAACCGCGCAGGTCTCAATTACAACGACGGCGCGTGGGTCTGCGCTTTTGCCTGGCGGCAATCATCGGTTATGGCTGGTGTTTCTGTTTGCGGCGTTGGCAGCCGGCATACTGGCTCGATCTTGGTCGAGGAGGCCCGTGCACCGGCTTCGCTGGATGGCTATTCCTGCTCTGGCTTCGGTACTTCTTGTCATTGCAGCTTGCAGCGGCGGGTCAGGAACGCAGCCCGGGCCTACGCCCACTCCGAATCCAAGTCCCAGTCCAACTCCCACCGGGGGAGGCACTCCGGCTGGAACCTATTCTTTGACCATCTCCGGAAGTTCAGGAACAACCACCCATAACACCACGATGACGCTGGTGGTGAACTAAAACAACCGGCGCGTCTGCTAGCAATCGGATCGCGCCGGGCTTTCTCCCCTGGTGGAAGCTGGCTCATCAGCGAAGAGGAACAATTTCATCTGCGTGCGATTGCGGCCAACTGGCGTTGCTGCTTTGCCCGTGACCCCGCCACCAAAACCGGCGGCTTCTTCTGCTTTTTTTGTACAGTTGGGTTGTTTTTTTCCGGGACAGTTGCAGCCAGACCGCTCGTCAGTTGGGTGAGCTTGGTTTGGGCCAGTCGTATCAAAGGAGCAAGCGTCTGTTTCAACTGCTCCAGTTCGTTATAACGCTGGACGTATTCGGCGATAAAGATGGAGGCGAACTCACCTTGACCACCAGCTCCGTTCGCCAGCCTGCGTGCTGCCTCCATGGCTGAAGCACGCTGTTTGATCTGCCACTGGTATCCGTCTAACTCAGATTGCAACTCTCGAATGCTGCTATCCAATGCTTGTTCGTGTTTGCTGGTTTGGGCTTGCGCCTGTTCCTGCGCGTTATCTGCGAAATGGTCCGGCGCAACTTCAAACTGCGCCATAGCAGGGGCAGTGAGTCCTATGCCCATGGCGGCCAAAATCGTGCCCAAGAAAACTGTGTTCAACTTCAACATACCTTTTCCTTCCCGGGGGTGAATCCGTTATTTCTTATAGCGGCAGTTCGCAGATCATTCCGCCACGCAGTCGCAATCGCAGGTTCTTCCGCTTTGGCTTGACGCTCTCAGGGGCAATTTTCTGAGTTTCGGCAGTTTGCGACTGAGCGAACTGCAGCAGATCATGGTCAGCAAAGCGTAGCCTGGCCCGGTGCAGCAGCACGCGCAAGTGCCCTCGGCTCACTTTCAACCTGCGGCAGAGCAGATCGCGTTCTTCTTCCTGAAGGAAAGCTGCTTCCAGCAGCTGCCGATCGAATGGGGAGAGTTCTTTCAGAACTCTTATTACGCGTTCACCTGTTTCTCCGGCTTCAACGAGGGCGTGAGGGCTGCGGAACGGTCCGGGAGTGTCTTCGACTTCATCCAGCGGCACAAAACGCCGCTCAGCCCGCCAAGTCTCCAGTGCTACGTTTCTGCAGACCGCATGGACAAATGCCCCGAACCTTTCTGGATGGCGAACGCCGCTGCGGGAGCGAACGGCCGCCAGCACCCGGACAAAGGTTTCCTGCGTGGCTTCCTCAATCAACCCCGAGGCACGAAGGTATTTGCGCAGCTTTCTGCGGATGAGCGGCTTGAAGTAGTCAAAGAAATGCTGCTCCGTTTCCGGTTCTCCCCGCCGCAGAGCAGCAAGGTATCTGGCGTCAAAGCTCAACAGCTCAAGTGCTGGCGCGGCAGACATAAGTCACTCCTTTTTTTCACGCGCTGTGGTTGTCGCCGACAGGAACGACTTGCTGCGACAAAATCTGAGCGAATGAGAATGGCCGTTTCCTTCATTAGCGACTGAAATGGCGGAAATCCGCCACAAACGCGGAAAGGAAGCACCTGGTCCGAAAGGAAAGAAAATTCTAATGAAACGCCACGCGGGGTTATTACACCTTGTTTTCATGAACTCTTCTATTGCTGAGATTTGGCCGTATAATGGCGCGCGTCTAATCGCACAAACTGGCCAGGATAGGGATCGTGTCTCGATGAACCGGGAAGAAATCACGGTTTTGTTGCGGCGTTGGCGGGAAGGTGATCGCGATGCAGAGTCCGAGTTATTCCGCGAACTGATGCCCAGAATGCGCGAAATTGCGGACCGCTGCCTGCGTCGTGAACGGCCCAATCACACCCTGCACCGGGATGACCTGATCAACACCGTTTATTTCAGGCTGTTTAAGGCCAAATCCATTGACTGGCAGGATCGCGGGCATTTTCTCGCTATAGCTACCAGGATGATGAGGCGATACCTGATTGAGTATGCACGCAAGCGCCCCAAGGCCATCCATTTGCCCATTGATGGACTTCCGGAAGGACTGTTTGCCGGCCGCAGTCGAGTTGATGTGGCAATTGCCGTAGACGAGCAATTGGATGAGATGGAAAAGGAGTTTCCGCGCCGTTGCAACGTCGTCATCCTGATGGCGTATCTCGGTTTTAATCCTCAGGAAACGGCCAAAGAATTGGGAATAAGCCAGCGCACAGTAGAACGGGAATGGTTTGAGGGCCGCAAGTGGCTCTTTGAGAGATTGAGCAAGAAGCAATGCAAAGCAGCGCAGAAGACGACGATGTAGTGATGAAGCTTGCCGAAGAGGCAATGCTTCTTTCTCACGCGGACCGCCAACGGTTCCTCAGCCTGAAGTGCAAGGACCATGGCGATTTGTATTCGCAGGTTGCCGAGGTGGTGGAGTGGGAGGAGCGGATGGGAGATTTTCTGCGCCAGCCGCTCATTGAACTGGTTGACCTGGATGAAGCTGAGGCGGTAAAAAAGCCATTCTATCCGCCGCAGGAGATCTCTGAGCGGTTCTTTGTGGTTCGCGAAATCGGCGAAGGCGGCATGGCCGTGGTGTATGAAGCCATGGACCGCAAGCGGGGCAAGAGAATTGCCATCAAGTGCGCCAAGCCGGGTTTTGGGAGTCTGCTCTCTCCTGAATTGGAGGCCGCCTTAAAGGTACGCCATCCAAACATCTGCCTGGTGAATGACACTCCCACGGTAAAAACGGCCTCCGGAGAAGTTGAATTCCTTACGATGGAGTTCATCGAAGGAGAGACACTGTCAGCGCGGCTTGCCCGCGAGCATATGCTCCATGGAGAAGAGGCGCTTAGCATAGCGCGACAGCTTGGCGCCGGGCTGGCTGCAGCGCACGAAGCAGGGATTCTCCATCGCGATCTGAAAACCTCCAATGTCATCCTGTCACGAAAAGATGATGGGTCAGTACGCGCAGTCATTACCGATTTTGGCCTTGCCTCGGAAGCGCGTCTTGAGAACGGCCTCGAGGGTGGCACGCCACGTTATATGGCGCCTGAGCTGTGGCACGACCAGAAACCCAGCAAGGCTTCTGATGTTTATGCTCTGGGAGTGATCCTGTACGAAATTGTCACTGGTTCTCCGCCATTCAACACCAGGGATTCATGGGATCTCAAATTGCCCAAGCCACCACACGCGCCGAGCTTATTCAACAAAGACCTGGATGTGCGCTGGGACCGCGCGATTTTGCGGTGTCTCGATCCTGAGCCCGGCATGCGGCCAGAGGCGGCGGACGTCCTCAAGAGTTTTGAGAGGCGCCCGGTCTGGAAGTCGCCCACGCTGGTGATAGCGCTGCTATCTCTTGTTGGGCTCGTTGCAGGCTTTCAAAGCCCATTGATGCGCCTATTCAAACCAGCTGATATCAGGCTGGCCATCCTGCCGGTGCAAGCAGACGCGGAAACGGCGGCGAGGGGACAGGAGGTGTTGCGACAGGTAGCAGAAAGTATTCAGTATTCCAATTCGAGCGCAAACCTTTTCGTGACTTCCGCCGGCGAGAGCCTCAGGCAAGGCATTGATGGACCTGAACAGGCGTACACAGAACTGAACGCGACGCACGCCATGCAACTCGTCCTGCGCCACGATGGACAGGCAATCGTTTCGAAACTGACTATCTTTGAACTCACACACGGCGCCAGGGTAGCGGATTTTGAAAGCAGATATTCTCCTGTGAATGTTCCCGATATGGCCAGTGCTTTTGCCGGAGCGGCAACCGCTGCCCTTCACCTGCATCCAGCGAAGTCCGATCTGGTTTCACCAGCCGCGAATGAGTGGTACAGCCGCGGGCTGCGACTGCTGGATATGGATGATCCTGACTACGGGAATGCTATCCCTCTATTTGAGCAGGCAGCCCAGACGGATCAACATTCGGTCCTGCCATTAGCCGCGCTGGCCGAAGCTCAATTCGACGCATATGACGCCACACAGGAAGAATTCTGGCTGGCCAGATCACGACAAACTCTTCAGGCTGCTGAAGCGCTGAATCCTGATTCCGTTGCAGTCCATCGTGTCGAAGGCTTACTGGACCGGGCCGAGGGCAATCATGCGAAAGCTCTTGAAGAACACCGTCGTGTGCTGGAGATCGATCCTAAGAATATCGATGCAATGGTGAGTATCGCCTCGCTGTACAACGCTCTCCATCAACCGGAGAAGGCAATTGAGGTCTATCGCCAGGCGGAAGCAGTTGATCCCGGAAATTACAAACCGTATGAATGGTTTGGATCGTTCTACTTCCGTCTGGGTCTGCAGGCGGAAGCAGAGCAGCAATTCCGGCTGGAGGTCGCGCATGCTCCGGAACGTTTCACCGCTTACAGCAATCTGGCTGGAATATTGAGCAATGAAGGCAAGAACGAGGAGGCGCTGAAAATCCTTGAAGATTCGCTCAAAATCAAGGTAACTCCTGCAGCGCTTAATAACGCCGGCGCTGCACTGGCATATCTTGGGCGTGACCAGGAAGCTGCTGATTATTACCGCAGGGCCGTGCAGCTTTCTCCGAACTACCGCTATTGGCTCAATCTTGCTGATTCTGAGCGCCGTCTGCATCATGCAGCAGCCGCCAGAAGCGC
>DASUBD010000152.1:0-3005 GCA_035763445.1 Candidatus Angelobacter sp. | reverse complement strand
GGGACGCGTCTTCAGCATTACAGCCGCTCCGGGCAGAGGCCGCGGCCTGGGCCACAAATACACGGTCCCTACCATTAATTTAAGCCGCTATGACGAACTCATTCCCGGCAATGGAGTCTATATCACTCGCACACGGGTGGGAGATGAGATGTTTGAATCTGTGACCAACGTCGGCAATCGGCCGACGTTCGGTGAAGATTCGTTTGCCATCGAGACGCATCTGCTGAACTTCCATCCGCTGGAAGTCACGGCCCAAACCGAGGTAGAAATCTTTTTTGAGCATTGGCGCCGTCCGGAAATCAAATTTCCGTCAGTCGATGCACTTCGCGAGCAGATTGGCAATGATGTGCGGAGGGCGCGGCGGTTTTTCCATCTGGTGAGCAGAATGGGACACGAATCGGAACTGCGCAGTTGAGGCGCTTTCTTCTGAAATCCCGAACCGGTGACTGCATAGCACCTTCGGAAATGGCGATCTCCAATCGCGCCGGTGAGGGATCCCTATGGCTGACATTGGTTGACAGATACTGAACAATAAAGCGACTCGAAGGGGTAGGGTTCTCTCGCTTCGCTCGAGACAAGACAAAAAGCTGCTAAAATCCAACCCCAATGGCCACCACCACGTTCCGCCTGTCTGAAGTCACATCCGCGCAAAAGCGAACTCTGATTGCCGCGGCGCTGGGCTGGGCTCTGGACGCCTTTGACGTGATGCTCTACAGCCTGGTCATCGCCCACGTGATGACTGCATTTGGCATCAGCAAGTCCGTGGCAGGATGGCTGGGCACGTTCACCCTCCTCGCTTCCGGAATCGGTGGAGTTCTGTTTGGCTTCATTGCTGACAAAGTTGGACGCACCAAAGCACTGATCCTGAGCATTCTTACTTATTCGCTCTGTTCCGTGGGCTCGGGACTGGCCACCTCCATTCCTATCCTCGCCTTTTTTCGCTTTGTGCTTGGCTTGGGCATGGGCGGAGAATGGAATACCGGCGCCACACTGGTGGCTGAAACATGGCCAACGCACCTGCGCGCCAAGGCAATCGCTATTGTGCAGAGTTCGTGGGCGTGGGGCTACGCGGCGGCCGCAGTAGCAGCAGGCTTTATTCTTTCCGCAACCCAGAACTGGCGCATGGTGTTCTTCGTCGGCATTGTGCCCGCAGTGGTTACACTATGGATCCGAAAGGGCGTGCCTGAGTCGGAGATGTGGAAGGAGCACAAACAGGCCTCGCAGGACGCGCCTGCTGCCTTCAGCGAAATTTTTTCTCCTGGGCTGCGCAAGCATACTGTCTTTCTATTCCTGCTGAATTTCTTCGGGCTGTTTGCCTGGTGGGGCCTGTTCACCTGGATTCCACCTTATCTTGGTTTGCCGGTGGAAAAAGGCGGCCGTGGATTTGGGATGATGCAGATCACCACGTTGCTGGTAGTGCTCAATCTGGTGGGGATGTTTCCGGGCTATGTCACATTCGGCTGGGTTGCAGAGAAGTTTGGACGCAAACGTTCGTTCATCTTGTATCTGCTTTGCGCGGCCATCCTGGTTCCCGTTTATGCTGCAGCCCGTTCTGAGTGGAGCATCATGCTGCTGGGCGCACTTGTGGCTTTCTTCGGAACGGGATTTTTTTCCGGCTCGGGCCTGATCGGCAGTGAACTGTTCCCTACCCGGGTGCGGGCGCGCGCCCTGGGTTTTACCTACAATGGCGCTCGAACGCTGAGTTCGCTCGCGCCCTACGTGATCGGCAAGCTCGCCCAGGCTCGCGATCTCAGCTGGGCGTTCTCTTTTTCCGCCATTTCGTTCCTGTTGGCCATGCTGATGGCTACGCAGCTTCCGGAAACAAAAGGCAAGGCTCTGGAGTAAACAGCAAAAGAGACGCAGCAGTTTTGCTGCGTCTCTTCTGTGTGTCGGAAACGTTCGGCCTTACGACTTCCGAACCCCTGCTCAACTAGCGCCTCCACCAGCCTCCTCCGCCGTTGTAGCCCTGTTGATATCCCTGCTCATATGCCTGCCGGTAACTCGCTTTGTACTGGTTGACGTATCCAAAGCGCGGATCATAGCCACGGTCCGCGTGCTTGTAATTGGAGTCATGCGTTGGCCGGAAGCTGTGGCCGGTAGCGCGATCATTCCGTCCGTCGTTTACGCCATCCTGGTATCCGTATTGCTGCGCTGCATTCGCGCCATAGCCGCCGTACCCACCATATCCACGATCACCGCCATAGTAGCCGCCATTGCCATAGCCACCGCGATAACCTCCGCTTACTTCCCGATATCCCCTGTTGTAGCCGTTGCGGAAGGCCTGACGATCATCATCTTCGCGATATCGGCACCGGTCATCCCAGTCCGACCTGCGGCCCTGGCGAGCATCGATTTGTCCTTCGCGATAGCCATCACGAAATGCCTGCCGGTCGTCGGCGTCGCGATGTCCCCAGCCCCACTGCACAGGCACCACTGCCTGTGTTGCCGCAAACGTAGCACCGCTGGTCAACAATGCAGCCCCCATCAGCATCGCTCTCATGTACTTCATAGAACCTCCCGTCCCTTCTCTCTGGTCGAATCTCTTCTGACCGCTTGTAGTCAAAAAAACACCACGCGCGGGAAGATGACTCTGCAAATTTTGTAAATTTCTGTAAAAGCAAATTCGGACGCGAGATTCAAGCGCGCTGCCTTAACGAGTAGCAAGAAATACGTACTGCGGGAAATTTTTGCCTGGGCTAAGTGCGTTGAGAGTCCGCTTAGGAATACAAGATGTTCGAAAAATCTTCAGGCGAACGAGCGGCCGAGTTCCAGTTCATCTTCACGTCGCGAGTATTCTTCGAAGCTGCGATGAGGCACACGACTGAAAAATCGGGCCAGTTTTTCTAGGTAAACTGCGAGCGGCGTGTACTGCATTCCCAGTTCAGCCTTGCTGCGGGCATTATCGAGTGCAGACATCCAACGGCCGCTGAAGGGCGAGCAATCCGGCAGCAGTCCTGCCTGTTCAAGTTTTTGTCTGGGAACGCGCAACATTCTCAGCGGCGCGT
>DASUBD010000151.1:0-14365 GCA_035763445.1 Candidatus Angelobacter sp. | reverse complement strand
CGTGTACCAAGGAGCACCAGATCGATGTCTTTTCGCGGGCCCAGCTCTGCCAGACTGCACGAGATCAACTCCAGGTCCTGTTCCGTATCGAACAGAGACTTTAGTCCAATAAATCGCAGTGGATCACTTTCCACTACCGCTATGCGAATCGTCGGCTTCTTGGACGTGGCTACCTTCATCAATACTCCTTCCCGGACGGTGGCGCAGTAGGAACTTAAGTACAATATAACTCGGACAGGACTGAAGGTATCATGAACCTCAGCCCGTGCCCATTCTTAAGCAGAGTACATGTACGCCCAGCGGAGCGCAATATTCAGGTGTTCTTCTGAGGGGTTACTTGCTGGCTTCCAGCAAACCTTCGCCTGGGGCCTGGTGCAGCCCGTCAAGATGGCCCAGAACGAAGCCGCGGCGGTATCCATCGCAGTAGCTTGAGGCGGCTCCTGCTTCATTCTTGTGGCTGGGATGAAAGCTGCATGGAACTGACTGCATATCCACCGGCACCACTTCTGATCCCTTGTCTCTGGTGTGCGAGGCGGTGAATCCATCCTGGTAACCGAGTGTCACGCCTCGGTCAAAAAACACGTCGTGGGCATCGTGCCTGCGGGGCTTGACGCCGAGACCACCGCCGACGGCACGAAGGCTGTCAATGGCCCGGAAGGTTCTTCCGGCATAACCATCGCCATATCCTGCTTCAAGCCCCAGCCCAAAGCCCAGCTCAAATGACTTCTTCGGTCCGAATCTCTGGTCGTACCCTAGCGGCACGCCTTTGAACTGCTTGAACGTGGTCCGCGGATTCCTCGCCATATTGATATCGATATTGCCTTCGTGATATCCGGTCTCATAACCATGGCGATAGCCGTGCGCAAATGCTGAGCGTGTTATAAGAGTGCCTGTTCCCGCTTCCTGGCAGTGGTTCTCCTCCACCGCCCCAGGTGCGCTGAGGACCAGAACCAAAGTAACGATGATGACAATTGCGGGCTTCAACATCTGGGCTGGCAACTCATTGAGAACGTGCTGAGGGGTGAGATGAAGGGCCTGATTACCGGGATGTCATGCCCTGCCGTCCAACTAAGGTCTATTTGCCAGCACCTTAAGATGTTCTATGAATTCTCGGAAAACCTTTGTAGCTGGATACTTGCCTCACCTTAACCCAATCATGAAGAGTTTAGGCCCTTTCCAGTCGCCGGACAAAAAACCTGGGGGAATCGGTGGCAGGGAGGGAAGGACTCAGACTGATTAAAACGAGATCCCCCGGACAGCTAAACGGCTTTCCGGGGTTCGTTTTCCTCCCCGCGCGGTTAGGGCCAATAAGCATGAAAAGCTTGCTGCATTATCTGCTGCTCGTGTCTCTTTTTGTGCCCTGCTGCTATCTCTCTGCCCAGACCCGCAACCCCTACGATCTGAAACTAGACCAGCTCTACCAGCACATCTCATCGGCCGACAAGCTTGAAAAACTCGTTCTTCTCGACCAGATGTTTCGCCTGCGCGAGCGCCTTGATGATCGCGGGCATCTTGAAAGCCTCCTCAGTTCTTTAGCCGCTGACAGCCGCCAGCCTTCGATTGTGGTTCAGGAAGCGGCTGCCCTATCGGATGAACTCGAGAGTGAAAGTAAGTCGTCAGCCGGACCACGCTGGCTCAGCAACGAGGGTACCAGGCAACAGGTGATCTCTGAGGCTGCCTCTCGAGTACGACCGAACGACGCCGCGAGCTATCAGGTTCTCGCCGAACTCGAATTCATGGCCGGTTCACCCGACGCCGCCAGCCATATGGAGCGCGCTGCTCAACTCGGGCCCACTGCGGAACGGTGGCAACGGCTTGCGTTGTTCACTAACGACCCGTTCCGCAAGTTTGCCGCGCTCGAATCAGGCCTCGCGCTGGCTCCTACTGATAGCCAGCTGAACCTTCAGCTCGGGGTCTATTATGTTGGCCGCAATCAATTGGAAAAGGCCCGTGACGTCCTCATGCTCGCCAGCTCTGCCTCTCCGGACGACTTTGTGCTTCGTGAACGGCTGGCGGCGCTGTATCTGAATCTTGGTCTGCGCTCGCAGGCTTTACGAGAGTTCAAGCAATTGCAGGAGCGCTTCCCGCGTCCGCTCTGGCTCAGGTCGCAGCTGGCTCTTGAGTACGAACACCTCGGTCTCCGCGATGAGGCGGCTGGTCTTGCTGCCTCCCTTCTGGGTGAGGAGAACAACTGCGCGGAAATGCTTGAGCTCCTGGCCCGCTTCCATGCCGGCCGCCAGATGACCGCCGAACTCAAAGCGGACTATCTCGCCCTGTCGCGGATCCAGCCGCACTCGGTAGAGATCTGGAAAAGACTGGCGCAGCTTGAATTCAATTCTGGCGACCTCAACGCGGCGCGCTCAGCTCTGTCGCATCTCTTGCAGTTGAATCCCGCTGATGCAGAGGCCCATCGACTTCTGGCCCAGACTTACCAGCGGCTTCATATGGATGCCCAGGCGCAGCAGGAACTCTCAAGCGTGCAACAGGCTTCCAATGCTGCACCGGGAACAGCTTCCGCGCAGCAGGAGGACAAAGATTTTTTAGAAAACACAAGCTCAGTGGTGAAGGAAGCCTTCCTTCATCAGCTGCATCGCGCAGACGTGGCGCTGGCGGATGTTCGTGTTCAGCAGCTTGAGGCAAATGGACTGGACCGTGTGCACGTGCAGCAGCTCTTCTTCATAGGCTCGGATGCGGCACTCGACGCGCATCGGCTTACCGAAATTCGCTACTCGCCGTCATCAGAAATTCTGCGCGTCATCCGCGCTCGCGACTGGAAACCGGACGGAAAAAGCCTGGATGCGCAGGACCTTGGTGACCGCGAAGAATCCGATTCTTCCCTTTCCATGTATTACGACGCGCGCACTCGAGCGCTTCGTTTTACCGGCCTGGAAAAGGGTGACGTGGTGGAAGTTGAATACGCCATGTCACCCGCTCTTCGTTCCAGCCAGTATGGAAAATACTTTGGTGAGTTGGTCTTTTTTGCCGGCCAGGCCGAAACCCAGTTGAAGCGGTACGTCCTGATTGCACCTTCCACGGAAACCATCTACTCCCATGCGGAGAAAGTCCAGCCGCCAACGGTGCTGGCCCGTGACGAAAATAAGATTTTTGTGTGGGAGTCTCACCAGGTTCCCGCGCTGTTGCGGGAGCCGCGTGGCCCCGGGATGACGGAACTTGCACCTTATGTCCACGTCTCCACTTTCTCTGATTGGCGGCAGCTCGGAGCCTGGTATGCCGACCTTGTGCGGCCGCAGTTCGCGCTGGACCAGACGCTCCAGGAAAAACTATCTGCCTTGCTCGAAGGCAAGCATAACGACAGAGAAAAAATTGCCGCCATCCAGGACTTCGTCCTGCGCAGCACCCATTACGTGGCCCAGGAATTCGGGATCTACAGCTACAAGCCCTATCCGGTAGCGCAGACATACGCCCGCCGCTTTGGCGATTGCAAAGACAAAGCCAGCCTTATGATTGCCCTGCTGCGTGCCGCAGGCATCGAGGCCCGCCTCGCCCTAGTGCGTACCCGCTCGCTCGGTTCCGTTGCCGCCACGCCGGCATCCATTGCCGTGTTTAATCACGCCATTGTTTATATCCCCAAATACGATCTTTGGCTGGATGGGACGGCTGACTACGCCGTGCGCGAACTGCCCCTGGATGATCAGGGCGCAATGGCGCTTACGGTTGCATTGGACGGAACGGCGCAGCTTCGCTACACACCCATGAGCCGCGCCGCTGATAACTACACAAGACATATCATTCAGGCCCAGCTTACGAGCCACGGCACCATTCGCTTTTCCGGCTCAACTGCGGCTCGCGGTGAAGATGCGCCGGGTCTGCGCCAGGAGCTTTCAGTTCGCGAGCAGCAACTGGATAGCTGGCGCCGCGATCTCGCGCAGGTTTTTCCCAGTGTTCAGGTCTATAGCGTGACCGTTCGCGATGAAAAGTGGGCTGCAGAAGAAAAGTCGGATGACAGCATCAACGTGGATTTCCGCGGGGATCTGAGTTCCGCGCCGCGAAAGCGCCTGGTTTCGCTCAGCTCCACCTGGATGCCGCGATCCTATGCCGCAACCCTGGCCCCTTCCAGCACCCGCTCCCAGGATCTTGTGCTCTTTGCTCCATGGACAACCGAAGAGGAGATTCATGTTGCGCTCCCGGCCGGCGCCCGCGTTGCCGAGTTGCCACACGACCGGAGCATCACAACTGCTTTCGGCTCACTCAGGCTTCATTACCGCAAATTACCGGGTTCCATCCTGGTGCAAAGCAAAATCGAGTTTGATAACACGCGCATCGCCGCAGCCGACTACCGGGAGTTTCGTGACTTCTGCCTGAACGCAGAACGCAGTTTTCACAATGAGATCCAAGTGGAGCTCCCGCAGTGAATTTCCTCCGGAAGCTGGGATTGCTGGCATGCTGCCTTTTTGGGGTGACGGCTGTTTCTTCGGCTCTCCCCCCGCAAGCTCCAGTTGCGGAACGCGACGCCTCCGCGAAACTGCAACAGGAATTTTTCTCTGACTTCCATCTCACCGCATCAGCGGCTGATGCTGACCAGCTCTTGCGCCGGCACCCCGGTGATGTCATGGCACTTTTTGTGCGGATGGAAACCGCGGCGCTTCAGCTGCGCACAGAATCGGTGCTCGACTCGGCTTTGCGCCTGTGCACCATGCCTGCGCCTTCGGAAATGCAGGAAATAGCTTCCAGCCGCATCCTGGAAAATGCCGGCAACTCCCGTATGTTCCGCGATGTATTGCGCCGCGTTGGCCTGGCCATGGAAGAGGGCAACGCATGCACATTCAATCTTCGCCTGGCGCTTGTCGCGGCCGCGGCGGATGGCGCAACGCCTCTGGACCTGGATAAAACGGGGGATTCCGCGGGCCTGCTCACCCATTGGCAAATCGCCGGGCCTTTTGGCCATTTCAGCAACCTGGATTTCAACCGCAAGTGGCCGCCGGAGTCAGCACCATACTGGGCAGCCATTCCTTCGTCTGTTGAGCGGTTCTGGTTTCGTGACGGCATGCTTTCTTTCCCGGAATACCTTTCCGTTCCCGGCGTCTTCTATGCCACAACAGACGTGCAGAGCGGAAGCAACAGTCTTTCCCAGCTGGATGTGCTGAGCCCGGGGCCCTACATCATCTTCATAGACGGTCGCCAGGTCATGTCAATGGATTCGCGCTATCGTACCGGCGCAAACCGCAATTCAACCACCGTCCATCTCACTCCAGGACGTCATCGCGTGATGGTGAAGCTCACCTCTGACGCCGCCCCCTTCAGCGCAGATTTGCATCCGGCGTTTTTATCGTCCAGGCAACGACCTATTTTGTCCTCCAGCCCTCCTGTTGCCGACTACATCCGGGCTCTGTTGGAATACTTCCGCGGCAATCTGAGTGAAGTGGAGCGACGGATTGCGTCACGCTCCGACGATGATAAAGGGCCACTTCTCTACCTGCGGGCACTTCTCTGGTCAGCCGCGGACGACCATTCACCGCGAGCTGCTGAAGCCTGGAGATCTCTGGCCAAAGCGCATGCTTCCGCGTTGCTCGCGACTGCCAAAGCGGCGGAATTCTCCCTTGAGGATGGCGCATCCAATGAGCTTCGCGCTGAAATCCTGAAATTGGCGCAGCAGCGCCCTGGGTCCGAAATGGCAGTGAACTTCGTGCTCCGTGTGGCTGGTTCTGATATGCAAATAAGAGCGCGGGCCTTTGCTCATTTGCTTGATTTACATCCGGCCTGCTCTTACCTGCTGGAAGCCGCAAGGTTCTATAACTTTGCAGGCGATCCCGCGAACGCTCAGAATACTGAACAGCGCATGGCCACTTGTGCCCCTGAGTCCCTCCAGTATGCCCGCGTACTTTCCGATTCGGGGCGGCATCGTGATAGCGCGGCTTTCCTGGAGCAGAAGATCAGGAAGAATCCCCTGAATCGCTCCGCGCGAAAGTTACTGGTCCAGGAGCTTGTCCTTTCTGATCAATTGGACAAGGCCAGAAAGCAGGCCCTCGAACTTCATTCCATTGCGCCCGGCAGTCGTATTTACGCCAAACTGTCTTCCGATCCCTCTGCTGTGCTTGACAGCAACAGTCTGCGCGCCCGGAACTTTGTTTCTCAGGCGGAATTCTATACACGCTACCGCGAAGACGGCATAGAAGTGGTTCGCTCTTCCGCCCGGGATAAGAGTCTGGCCGGAAGTCCCGTCGCCATCCTGCTCTCGGGCCGCGTTCTCAAAATACGCAGCGATGGCACTGCTTCTCTTTATTCGCATCAGGTGACCCGGCTTCTCGATCACCAGTCCATCAGCCGTTATGGCGAAGTCGTTCTGCCCCGCGGTTCTGAGATTCTCGAGTTGCGCACCATCAAGCCCGATGGTCGGCCGGTTGAGCCCGAACTCACAGCACAAAAGTCCGCCGTCTCCATGCCTGCTCTTGAGCCGGGAGACTGCATCGACGAAGAGTTTGTCACGCACTACTCTGACTGGAGCCTGCTTCCCGCCACATCTTCAGTTTTTGAATTCGGTTCCCTCAATGCCCCGGTCCTGCACACACGATTCGTGCTGCTTGCTCCGAAATCAGCAAACGTTAGAATCGAGGAACTTAACGGCGCGCCCGCAGGCGCAACAGAAGTAGTCAGCGAAGATGTGGTGCACACGTGGGAGATGGACCACCTGCCTGAAGTTGCCGCCGAACCCTTCTTCCCTGCCGGCATACTCCCGGCCATTGCGGTGAAATCAAGCGACAACACGCTGGATCGTGTTGAAGATGCATTGATTGATTCCACCCGCTTGGGACCTCATGTAATGGAAGCCGCGTTAGAGCAGAAGTTCCCAGCTAATGCTTCTGATCGGGAAAAAGCTCTCATGCTCTACCAGTATGTGACTGAAAAACTGGGATCAACGGGCACGGATTTTTCCTCAAGCGCCGCAGAAGATGCCTTCTCTGCCGGCGAGGGGAGCCGCACTTCAGCTCTTCTGGCCCTGGCGCGTGCCAGCGGCGTCAATGCCGCGCTGCTGCTTGCGCGCAAAATAGGCTCTAACTGCACATCCGACGCGAGCCTGGACTGCTATACAGAACCGCTGGTCCGTTTTTGGGTGGGCGGAGAAGTCATTGATGCGGACCCTGAAGGCGATGATTTGGCCTTCGGCGAGATCTCTCCTGCTCTCGATCCTCGCAGTGCGTGGCTGGTTCCTCTGGCCGCGGGAAACTCAGCCAAGCCAGAGATCGTCTCTTTTTCCATTCCTCCGCTTCAGGAGCAGACGGTCGGAGAAGGCGACCTCTTTCTGAATAGCAACGGAAATTTATCGGCGAGTATTCACATCCGGCTCGGCGCTGCGCGCGCTCAGGAAGTCAGGGCAGCTCTTCATAGCGGGAGCGGTCGCGAGCGCCAGGAGTTACTTGAGCAGTTTGCTTCTCGCATATTCCCTGGCGCTACCGCCGTCCAGGGTGATATTTCCCATCCTGGAAATGCAGAGCAGCCTCTGCAGCTTTCATTGCAGTGCGCCATTCCTCAATTCATCAACATGCAGCCCGGCCTGAGAGAAACAGGGCAGCTTGCGCCTCTTCTCGGACTGCGGAACTCATTTGGAAAAGGCGCACGCCGTACTTATCCCATGCTCCTCAACTCAGTGCTCTCAGAGAGCACGGTCTTCCATTTGCATTTGCCAGACGGAGTCACGGCGGCTGCTTTGCCGCATGATTTGGTGATCAACAGTGAATTTGGAGAGTACGCTGTGAAATTCTCAGAGGGCAACGGGCAGCTGAATATCACGCGTGAATTCAATATTCCTGTTCAGCTGGTTTCGGCAGAGCGGTTTCCGGCTTTTTTGGATTTTGCGCGGCGAATCGATGACGCTGAGCGTCAGCCGATTACACTCTCCATAGGAAAAGAAGCCGCTCTCAAAAGCAGTTCTTCAGCGGCGGAATAAAATTCCTGCCTTGCAGGACAAAGTAGATCAGTAACGGCTGCCACCGGCCACAGGAATGTTACGAACGCCACCACCCTGGTGTTCGCCCACGCGTTCCAGAAACGCGGCTGCCATGTCAACGAACTTGCTTCCCTTCTCAATGTACTCCGGAAGGTTATGCCAGATCTCTTCAAACTTCTCCGGATGCTCAGATGCCAGCGTGGCCACGCCAATGCCGGCCACAGCCAGTCCCACCGGCCGGCGGCCTGTCAGGAAAAGGATTGCTCCTGCGGCAAACGAACCGTACATCAGCACCTTTTTCCAATCCATCTCTCACACCCCCGCTTCAGCCAAAAATTTACAAACTCACATATTAGAGCGACGGCATCTTCGCTTTGTTGCCCTCTTCCTACACGAACCGCTTTCAACAACCTGCCAAAATAAAATTATAGTCGTGCAGCACGCATCGCGTGATCTCGTTGCTTTGTGAAAGAGAGTCGAACGGGAGATCGCCCCATCTACTCCAGAAAAAATTCAGGATGATTTTTGCAAAAAAGAAAAGTGGGCGTCGGTATAGGGGCGACGCCCACGTGGGGGTACTGCGTATGTTGTTATCAAAATAGACGAAATCTAGAAGGAAAAGTTTCATCAATTTTGGCGAAATTAACATAAATAAACATTTACTGATTAATAGTCGTAACAAACGCTTGTCTCAGCTGCACTTGAGCGCAAGTAAGGACACAAAAAAGCCCCTCAAATTTCTGAGGGGCCGGAGACAATAAGGAGAGAGGAATTGAGATCTATCAACCGATTTGCTGTGCCACCAATTCTCGGACCTGCACACGTGCGTTGTGCAGCGCCAGCATTGACTCTTCCTGCGTCAATCCCAGCAAACCTGAAATCTTCTTGTGCTCGTATCCTTCCACGTCGTGGAGCAGAAATACCAGCTTCTCGGTCGCCGGCAGCTGTACCACTGCGCGCTCAAGATGTACACGTTTGATATTTCCGCGGATGTTCTTTGCTTCGGCGGAAGCGACAGCATTCAGGCTTAACATGCCAATCGGCATCAGCTCCCGCATTTCTGCCAGGAATGAATGGTCCACGTGATCGGTATTTGGTTTTTCAAAAGCCGCGAATGCGCGCAGGAAGGTGTTGCTGACCAGTTGTTCAGCCGCGAGTTCGTTATCAGTGAGGTAAAAGGCCAAAGAATAAATTCTGTGGCAGTTTTCGTTGTAGATCTCGCTGTATTCGGCTTTGTGCCGTTCGGCGGCAGGAGCAAATACCACCAGATTCTCCAATACGCCTTGGAAGCTGCTTGCCATTGTCGATCTACCTCTTTTCTGCCCGTTTGAGGGTCGGGAATATCGTCTCGTCGAGTGGCACGCAAACACTAAAGCAATCTCGATGCCCAAGGAACGACGTCCCTATGGATTCTTGCATTTAGAAAAGTTAAGTCATTGATTTTACGTAGCTTATTTGGAAATTGTGGACAAAAAAGGGCTGAACAGGACTCAAATAACCATAACGGAAGAAATCTTGGCTGATACATTGAGCCCTGATGTGGGCATCAAAATACCACTTTGGAGAAGGGGAAGACCAACAAGCTTAAAAATGGCTGGAACTATCGAACTACAATTACTTCCCTATAATTATCTCTTCCCAGGAAAAATTTGCGCGAAGCGAATTCGGCAAATAGGCTTTCCACGTGCCGGTTGTTAAATATCCTCTGAATTTTGACACTACCCTTCGGCTCCATCTCCAAAGTGTCGGTTTGAGTAATGTGGTATCGGTAGAGAGCCGCGTTTGGACCCGGATCTTTGTCGTGGAAAAATGCCAGCAGGGTCCCGTGGGGCTTCAGCACATAATGGAGTCGCTCCACCAAGGGCTTCACCAGCGGTTCCGGCAGGTAGTCGGTCACATCCCAGCAGAGTACAGCGTCAAACTGGCCTTCAGAGTACGTGAGGTTGTCAGCCAGAAATTTCTGAGGATCAAACTGCTCTGAGCCGTCGTCCTGCCGCGTGGAGTAATCAGGATCTTTGCACGCCCGGAGAACATCTTCCGTGGACACACGAAGGCCCATTTCTGTGAAAAACGCAATGTTTGCGGCAGAAGTGGAACCTAAATCCAGAATGGAAAGTCTCTGGTCTCCGGCTGCCTTAAGGTCTGACTGCAGGCTGCGCATGAACTCTCCAAATCCAATGGATCGGCGGCTGCTGCGCGGCGCGGCCGTTCCCTTCTCCTGTGTATTGGACTGGGATGGCTCTCCTCCGCCACGGAACCAGCGGGAAAGGCTGTGATTGGGGGAGTTCATGACTCCCCCAATCCTACATTATTTGGGTTCTGTAAAGGAACCCTGTGACCCGGAGCTCGCGTTGTAGGTCGTGCCCGAGCTCATGCCCATACCTGAGCCCGCGGAGGCTGCCACCACCATCGGTTTCCGTGCCTCAGAACGGCTGTCCTTGTTTTCCTGGATATCGATGGACCCTTTGAAATATGCCCCATCCTCGATCACGATTCGCTGTGTGCTCACGTCACCCACCAGGGTGCAGGCTTTCTTGAGCTCCACGCGTTCAGTGGCGGAAACATTTCCTTCCACTCGTCCGTGCAAGACAATATCTCGCGCTGTGATTGACGCCTTAATCTTGCCATTCGGGCCTATCACCAGCTTGTGATCACGCAGGTTGATGTTGCCTTCGATTTCACCATCGAGGTAAAGATCTTCGTTTCCCGTGAGTTCACCACGGATCACCACCGATTTGCCAATGTGGCCGACATCGGCGCGATCAGGGGCCGCATGACTCATCTTTGGTGGTTCCTTGGAGGCTGTGTTAAGGCTGGGTGTCGGGGTGGCGGCGACGGCGGGCGACGCTGACGGCTGATTACTGCTCATGGGCTGATTATCCTCAGGTCTGGGTTTCCACATAACGTCTAATTCCTTTGTTTGGAGTGTTGCGCTTGCGCTGCCACAACCGTTCACAATCTCCTTCAGGACAGCCATAGAAACTCAAAACTTTCGGAACGGCGCCGTTTGGCTCGCAAGCCAGCCGCACAGCTGTCTGACTACGAATCGATTCAGGATTCCACCAGCAACTTCCTGGAACCTGGGTGAATGGAAGTGACCGGCCAACTATGGCTCTCGGCTTGTTATTGCTGAAATCCGTTAGTTAAATGTGGGCTAAGTGTACCCCCGTAATTACCAGCAAAACAGTTACTGTGGGAGTTGCACCCTGAAGGTAACCCCGTGCCTATCCGTGGCACCCCTATTCCTAATTTTCCAGACCTCGTGGACTTCGTGTAGTTACTAATATGTAAACGTTTTCCGGGAGCACTGATTGACTCTTACTTTCAATAACTTAGATCAACTCCGGATCAGGAGCTCTGCTTTCAGTTTTGGCCCTGTATTTGCATTTCAGTTAACCGTCGACCGACACGGAAATGTCGCGACAGCGAAGGGGCCGAAAACCAGGGGAACAGCGGCCTCACGAAGTCGTGACAATTTGAGCCAATGGGACTGCCTTTTCCGAAGTGGTCGATGCTCCAGGAAGGCGGCTTCAAAAGAGCCGCCTTCTGTTGTTTGAAAGCATTCCTTAAGCCCAACTCAAACTGAAGCAACAAATCAAAGAACGTTGGAGCGTTCGTCCAGAATCTGGGCCAAGCCGTTTACTGAGTGTCGGCAGCTGAGTGCTGGGTTAAGCGGTGTTAGAATGCAACTACACTTGGTCCGCTCGACGTCTAACAAAAGAGAGTAACTGGCTCAAATTCTCTATGCTGTCTAACATCCTGGCCCGGGCATGTCTTTTGCTTCTTGTCGCCGTGCTTTCTGTTTGCGCGGTGGCGCAGAACCATCGCGAAAACTCTATCAAACATCAGCCCGCGCTTGCTGCTCAAAACCAGAGATCTGGAGTCAGTACTCCCAATCAACACGTAGCACCAGCCGTGCCACAAACTCCTCCCCTGCCCAGTGACGCCACGCAGTTTGTGCGCGAGGTGATTCGTCACGAGCTCACGACGGAAGCTCAGGACCACACTCACTGGCGCTATCGTGCGCATCGCGAAGACGAAAAGAGCAACATCGACAAGGATGTAATTGAGACCCGCGACGGAGAATTGACGCGAACCCTCCTTCTTTGGGGGCGGCCACTCACAGCTGACGAACGCCAGAGGGACGAAGAACGCATGCAGAAGCTGGTTTCTGATCCTTCTGAAAGGGCCAAGCGGCTCAAACGCGAAAAGGACGATAGTGACAAGGGCCGGGAGATGTTCAAGGCGATCCCTGACGCCTTCATCTTCAAATATGACGGCACTGAGAATGGCCTCGTCCGATTGGCATTCTTCCCCAATCCCAACTATGACCCGCCCACCAGAGAGCTGCGTGTTTTTCGTGCTCTGAGCGGCAAGATGTGGATTGATCCCGTTCAGAAGCACGTGGTGCGCATTGAAGGGCAGCTCTTTCAGGATGTAACTTTTGGCTGGGGAATTCTTGCCCGGCTCAACAAGGGCGGCACTTTTGTTGTCAATCTGCGTGAGGTTGGCCCTGGGCATTGGGATATGACTTCACTGGACGTGAACATGTCAGGCCATGCCATTCTGTTCAAGAACATTGCGGTGAAAGAGCATCAGACCCAAAGCGAGTTCCGCCGCGTTCCGGACAACCTGACCATGTCCCAGGCTTACAACATGCTGCAGAAGGATGGAGCAGTAACGGCAAACAATCAGCCCACCCCGACCATGCACAAATAAACTTCTGCCTCCAACCGTTCGCGCTTAGGACCCCAATAATCCATAGACAAGAACCGCCAGGACCACCAGGCTTACCACAACGTAAGTAAGATCCTTTTCAAGCCCAAACGAAATTGCTGAAAAAAATACCCGGGCAATTGGAGTAAGCACCAGCAGAAGCAATCCGAGCTGGATGATGCCGTGGCTATCAAGTTTCACTGCGCTTGCCACCACGCCGCTGACCGAGCACAGGTATTGCGGCTGGCCGTGGAACTGGTGGTAATCTTTGTGCTTCGTCCCTTGCTGAGCCAGATAGTAGATTCCGCCTGCCAGCACCACAAAGGCTGATAACAGCACTCCTGCGCGCAGCAGGTTGCCAATGACGTGCTCCGTTTTTTCATCTGTCCATGTAAAGCTCATAGACGTCCTGTAAGTGCGTTGAAGATCAACTCAATTGCCATCACAATGATCACCACGGCAAAAACGCGGCGCAACCATTGTGTTTTGGCCCGTGCCAGGAGCTTTGCTCCTAAAAAAGATCCTGCCACCACTCCGAGCATAACCGGCATGGCGAGCGAGGGGTCGATGTAGCCTCTGCGTAGATACACGCCGGCACTTGCCGCAGCGGTCACCCCGATCATGAAGTTGCTGGTGGTAGTGGACACTTTGAATGGCAGCTTCATCGCCTGATCGAGCGCCAGGACCTTTACTGCTCCTGATCCAATCCCCAGCAATCCTGAAAGCGTGCCCGCGCCAAACATAAGCCCAAACCCGCTCCCAACGGACGAAACCAGATAAGAACGGGGACCTTCCGGCGTGGGATACGTGCCGTGCATGCGCAGCGTGCCCGCCAGCGGGTCAGGGCGGACTCCTACAGGGTGCTCTGGTTGCGCGCGTCCGGAAACGTATCCCGAGTAAAGAAGCACCACGGCAAGTATGATTGCTATTCCTTCCACCGGAGTTTTGGTGGCGAGATATGCCCCCAACACGGCGCCAATGGTAGTGGCGATCTCAAGAAACATTCCAATCCGGATGTTGGTGTATCCCTCTTTCACATACGCTGCGGCGGCTCCGGAAGAAGTAGCAATTACCGAAACAAGAGCGGCCCCTGCAGCATAGTGTATGTGGACATGAAACCAGAGCGTCAGCACTGGGACAAGGATCGCCGCCCCGCCCAGTCCGGTCAGAGCGCCCAATAAGCCGGCGAGAAAGGACGCAATCCACACCAAGAGCGTGAATTCAATGGTATTCATTTGGATTGACTAGGATAAATGCTGCCAATGCCCGCGCAGTCTCCTGCTGAACGCTTTTTTTAGAAAGGTTCCCACCGGCGAAGAAGCGGTGATTTTATACGCCGTACCCTGCGAAGTGGTAAGATGCTGATTAGTTATCTCGCAAAACGATGTCTGCAAAAGAGTCTGGAACTCATCGGAAAAGCCAGCCTTCCGTAAAGGGCTGGAAGCTGGTGCTGTATGCCTTTCTGGCGTCTTCGTTCGTGTTGTTCGTTTCCCTTATCATCCAATGGCTGGTTTATGACGACTGGCTGCGCCGAACCGGGCCTATGCATCTTGTGGGAACCTCAATCGCTGCTCTGGTGACCTTCATTTTTGCTGTTCGTTGGCAGAACTCTGTAAATCAGCGCGAGCGGGAACTTGTCCGGCACTTTGAAATGATCTTGCAGATGAATGACCGCATCCGTAATGCTTTGCAGGCCATTGAATGTGTGACTTATCTTGCCGATCCTCAAGCCACAGAATCGGTGCG
>DASUBD010000150.1:0-15261 GCA_035763445.1 Candidatus Angelobacter sp. | reverse complement strand
ATCTGAGAGTTCCTGCGTGCAGTCCATCACCACCAGCACCAGATCGGCTTCGCTGAGCGCTTCATACGATTTACGGATGCCAATGCTCTCAGCTTCATCATGCGCCTCGCGAATTCCTGCGGTATCAATCAGCTTTACGGGAATCCCGCCCATGGCTACGGTTTCCGTAACCAGGTCGCGCGTGGTTCCGGGCGTTGCGGTCACTATGGCTCGTTCACGCTCGACCAGCCGGTTGAAGAGGCTCGACTTGCCCACATTCGGCCGGCCGACGATGGCCAGCGTAAGCCCTTCATGCACGATCTTGCCGTAAGTAAACGACGCCCGCAGATGCTCCAGTGGCTCTTGGATGGCATTGATGCGCTGCCGAATCTCATCCGGCGGAAGAACTGAAACATCATCTTCAGCAAAGTCGATTCCTGCTTCCATCACCGCGATCAGGTCGACGAGCTTCTTTTTTACCGGCTGCAGTCGTTTGGAGAGAGCACCTTGCAACTGTTGGGCGGCGACTTTAGCCTGGTAGAGCGTCTGCGACTCAATCAGGTCGCGCACGGCTTCAGCCTGAGTGAGATCGATGCGGCCGTTGAGAAAGGCGCGCATGGTAAATTCACCCGGCTCGGCCAGACGCGCTCCGGCCGCGGTGGCCAGTTCGATCACATGGCGCAAGACCACCGGAGAGCCGTGGGCGGAAATCTCCACTACGTCATCAGTGGTATAGGAGTGTGGTTTGGCAAAGAAGGTGATGACAACTTCGTCAATGCGCTCGCGGGTAGCAGGCTCAATCAGCTCGCCAAAGAGCGCTCGTCCTGCCTCCAGTTCATGGCTAAGGCGGAGCATGCCTGAGGCGATGGAGCGAGAATCACTGCCGGCAATTCGCACCACTCCAATGCCTCCGCGCCCTGGTGGAGTGGCGATGGCGACAATGGTGTCATCCAGGTTCAAAGCTTAACGCCGGTTTTGTGCTTCCACGCGCGCCCAGTGTTCTTCCAGTCGCTCATAGAGATTGTCTACTTTGCGATGCAGTTGAGCGACCTCCAGTTCCGCCTTCAGGTTGACCTCGTAATCGAGATCGCCTTTCAAACGGTCTTTTGACGCCTGACGGTTCTGCGACATCATGATGACCGGCGCCTGGAGGGCGGCAATCATGGAAAGAAACAGGTTCAGCAGGATATAGGGATAAGGATCAAAGTGGCGTGATAACAACGCCGTTGAATTCAGGAGTACCCAAAACAGCATGATGCCGCAAAAAATGAAGATGAACGGCCACGAGCCTCCGAAGCTGGCTACTTTGTCGGCGACGCGCTGACCCAGCGTCATGCGCTCCTCTTCTTCTACGTTCAGGTTGCGTGAGACCCGCGTGCGCAACAAATCGTCCGTATGCCGCAGGCGGCGGCCAACCACCGTAAGCAGGTCCATGGCGGCATGAGGATGTTTATCAATGAACTCCAGCAGGCGCTCGCGGTCCATGGTGAGCACCTGAGTATCTTCCCGTGCCAGCGCAGTGGCCGTTCGCGTGCCGCCATCAAGGAATGAGAGCTCGCCAATCACGTCGCCGCGTTCGTTCTCGGCCAGGATAATTTTCTCGCCGTCCGTGCTCTCGACAAAAAGCTCAACGCGGCCGTTGCGGAGAATAAAGATATGCCCTCCGGCATCGCCGTAATGGAAGATTGTCTCGCCGGCTTTGTAGTCGCGAGAATCCATCATCTGGGCCAGAGCTTCGCGCTCTTCCGCATCCAGCAATTCAAAGATCGGCACCTCGCCGATCATGGTTACGGTTGTTGACATAGGCAGCCTTGAAGGAAAATTCTTAGATTACGGCCTCTCCGAGCCTCAGATACTTTAATGCTACTCAGCCGGAGATGCACGCAGTTCTCGCCAGAAAGTAGCGGATTTTGTTGTGAAAACGTGAGTAGCCTTTAGCGACGTGAAGGCCGGGATGGTTTGTAGTCCCTGGGATAGAGCACGACATAGCGGCGCAGACCCTCACCTTCACTCTCCGTGACCAGGGACTGATGGTCGCGAAAGGCCAGGTGGATCAGGCGGCGCTCGCGCGATGACATTGGAGCAAAAGAATAAGGCACACCCGTGCGCATTACTTTTTCCGCTGCCACATCTGCCGCCATCTTGAGTTCCCGCTGTCGTGTGGCGCGATAGCCGCGGCAATCGAAGGCCACGCGGTCATGTTCTTCGCCATGCAGATGGATGACTTCGTGGGCAATAGTTTCCAGCGAGCGCAGAAGCTCGCCACCACGCTCCAGCACAAGATCGCTGTCCGGCCCGGCAAGCTCCACCAGGATGTCCGGCGTCTCCAGTTCCATGCCGGCGGTGACTGGCGGGTTCACGGTGATCCGGTACTTCAGCCGGAAACCGCCGGAGGCGAGAATGCTCTTCAGAAGGGAATCGATTTTTTTTGCCGCTGCGACCTTGTCCTGTAGCATTTGTGAATTCCAAAGTTTCTATAACTGTTGTGTACGGATCAGCGAGCACTCATCGCTTGCGCGTGGCGCGCCGTTCCTGGCTCTTGCGCACCTGCTGGGCCAGCTCTGAGCGATTCAGGAAAACCTGCTGCACATACCCAAGCACGTTACTGATGGCCCAATACACGCACAGACCTGAGGCCACGCCCCAGCTGATTCCGCCGATCATGAGTGGTCCCATAAAGTTGAGCATCTTCTGCTGCGCGGGATCCATGCCTGCCTGTGGCGTACTTTTTTGCATGATGAACATAGAAATCACAATGGCAATCGGCAGAATGTGTGTTGGGTCGGGCGCGGAAAGATCCTTAATCCAGAGCCAGGGCGCCAGGCGCAGCTCAATGGCATTGCCGAGCATGGAGTAGAAGGCGAAGAGAAACGGCATCTGCAGCAGCATGGGGAAGCAGCCGCCAACCGGGTTCACGCCCTCTTTTTTGTACAGCTCTGACATTTCTTTCTGCATTTCCTGGCGTCGGGGATCAGTAATGCTGTAGCGCTTGTATTTTTCCGTAATCGCCTTTACCTGCGGCTGGATCTTTTGCATCTTCAGCGCCGATTTCTGGCTGGACATGCGCAGCGGCAGCAAGGCCATGGTGATGACCACGGTCAGGAAAGCAATGGCCCAGCCCCAGTTGGGAATCCAGTGCTCATAGGTCCACTTGAGCCAGAGGAATAACGGCTTGGCGATGAAGCCAAAGGTTCCGAAATCGACAACGCCGCGCAGATCCGGTCCGCCCGGCTGGGCCTGAGTGGCCTCCAGCAAATCCACTGCCTTGGGGCCGGCAAAGATTCGAGAACGGGTCAAACCGGTTGTGCTTCCAAAAGCCGCGCCCAGAACGGAAACTTTTTCTTTGCTGGTGTCACTGGGATTGCCGGGATTCTTGGGAACTTCCAGTTGGTTGTTCAGAGTGACCAGCGCATGGGCTTCAGGTGAAGGCGGCATGAAGACGACTGCGAAGTATTTGTCTACCAGGCCGACCCAGTGGAATGACTCATTCAGGGTCTGGCCGTTCGCCACCCATTTATGGCCGGTAATGAAATTTCCTGAGGTGGCAGCTTTTCTTTCGACGCTGCCATTCTGGTTCCAGTCGATTGTGGTGCTGGCATAAGCGCCGAGGTTCGCCTGGTCGCCTACTCCGCCCGGCCATTGAGGATATGCCGTTACCGGCTGGCCGTCACGCGTGACCTCAGTTTCCATTGATATGAGGTAGCTGTTCCCCTCGGCATGGAAAACTTTGCGCGCTAAGAGGTCGCCATCTGAGTACTCAAATGTGACTGTATCCTTCTGCGGTCCTTCACTGGTCTGGTAAAGGGCGTCATTCAGCTTTTTCTCAAGGTCCTTGTCATAGGCGAAAAGTGACAGAGGAAAGCCAAGCGTTGGAGCTGTGGTTTCATTCACCAGGTCAAGCGGCTGGCCCTTATCGTTTTTATATTTTTTGAGAATCCATGATTTCACCATTCCACCGTGGTTGGTGAAGGTGATCTTGTAGAGATCATTCTCCAGTACAGTTTGTTTTTCTGCGGAGGCCTGCTTCACCTGCGCTTTGGGGAAGGCAGAAGCCGCTGCGCCCTTGGCCGCTGCTGCCCTGGCCGTTGGCCGCGCAGGAGAAACGGTGGGTTCGGCTGTAGCAGCGGGCGTGCTCTGGGCCTGCTGTTGTTTAGCGTTTTGCTGCTGCTCACCTGGTTTGGGCGCTGGAGGTTTGATGAAGAATTGCATAACGGCAATCATCACAAACACCAGAAAGAAAGCCAGCATGAGCCGCTTCTGGGAGCCGGGGTCGTCTTGAGGATTGCGAAATTCGGTCAAAGGGTCGATTCCAATTTCTTTTTCGGTACAGGATCAAAGCCACCACGCGCCAGAGGATTACAACGGAGCAGGCGCCAGCAGGCCAGCGTGGAGCCGCGGAAAATTCCATGCCGGGCCACTGCTTCCGCCGCATATTCAGAACAACTGGGAACGTAGCGGCAGGCAGGCGGCAGGAATGGCGACACCAGCCGCCTGTAAATCTTCAAAATCTGTACGATCGCGGTTTTCATGGCCGGGCGCCTTTCTGCACGGCGGCAAAGAGCTGCTGAATCTCGCCATTCAGTTTGGCAAAATCCAACTGCAATACAGATTTCCGCGGATGCAAAACAATATCCACCGGGCAATTCACGGTCCCAAGATGCCTGGAGACAGCAGCACGCATTCTGCGCTTTATGCGATTGCGTGCCACGGCGCCTCCCAGTGCTTTTCCCACCGCAAAACCAACGCGCGGGCCGAAACCGTCCGGCGTTGCGCGTACGCGGTACAACGCAGTCACATTGCCGGAAAAGCTCTTCCTGGCGTCTTCGTACACGCGCTGAAAATCCGAATGCTTGAGCAGACGCGAATGCCTCGGAAAGCCTGCGGCGCGCTCTTGCGGAACCTGATCGGCGGCCAAACTGCAACTCTCTGGTGAGGAGAACTACTCCCGGAAACCCGGCTTCACGGAGACGCGCTTGCGTCCCTTGGCGCGGCGGCGCGAAAGAACCGCCTGTCCGCTCTTGGTTTTCATACGGGTACGGAAACCGTGCGTCTTGGATCGGCGGCGACGGTTGGGCTGAAACGTGCGCTTGGGCATTACGTTATGGCGCTCCTACACAAAGATCTGTCTGCCTTGGTGCAAACAAAAAGTATAAAGCAAATCGCGCCCCGGTGCTACAGCGAGCCGGGGAAAGCGTAAACCGGCCTAGAGCGTCCGGAGCAGTCGCAGGCCTTTTGCGGGTTGCTGCTGAAATTGCTGCCAGGGCAACAGCTCTCACGTGAATCCTCAACCCGAACATACAAGTTGAAGCCCGCTGGCGATGAAAAGAAAGATTGTTGCTGCGCAAGCACGGAAACGTGGGCAGCGAAACGCACGAACGCGAATCAGTTTGCACCATGGTTGCTGCAAAGAACTGGCTGTGGTGCAGAAAAAATTTGCTCATGGAGACAGCGCGAAAAAAAATTTCAAAAAAGATTTTCGACTCGTTTCCACAGGGGAATGCTTGTGCTAGTATGCCCTCCAGTCATTTGAAATTTTTTGTTGCTGTAGCAGTTTTAGCTGCTCTGTATAGCCCATATAGAGCACATAAGTTCGATTCTCAATACGTGGGCCCCTGGCCGGCTCGCAACAGGAAAAAATCTAAGCATGTCTTTATCCACTGCGACCGTTACAGCAACCGCAAACCCATGGCTACGAATTCTCTCCGCTCTTGAAAAAAAAATCAGCCGCCATTCCTATGACACGTGGCTCAAACCAACGCGCTTCAGTCACACCAACGGCAGTGTAATTTTCGTTCGCGTCCCCACTCCGGAATTCCGGCACATCGGGGATAAATTCGGCGACCTGATCCAGGAAGCCATGGATACGCTGGAACCTGATTATCAGGATGTGAAGTTCATTACGGCGGAAGAAGATCCCAGCGCGCCGCCGGTCCGTCCTGATGGCGGTTTCGCACCTGTTTCAGTGCCGGCGATCCAGACAGGATCGGGGAAGCAACAGCGGTTTGACTGGGATTCCGCGGCGCAGCTTAATCCCAGATATACATTTGACGCATTTGTAATCGGCGCCGGAAATCAGTTTGCACACGCAGCAGCTCAAGCGGTTGCCGAACGTCCCTCCAAAGCCTACAACCCGCTTTTCCTTTACGGCGGTGTCGGTATGGGCAAGACGCACCTCATGCAGGCGATTGGTCATGAGGTAAAGCGCCGTCAGCCACAGGCAGCCATCTGTTACGTCTCGAGTGAAAAATTCACCAATGAGATGATCAATTCGCTGCGCTACGACCGGATGACGAGCTTCCGTGACAAGTTCAGAAATGTTGATGTGCTGCTGATTGATGACATCCAGTTCCTGGCCCAGAAAGAACGCACGCAGGAAGAGTTCTTCCACACTTTCAACGCTCTGCATGAATCCATGAAGCAGATCGTGATTGCCAGTGATCGTCCTCCGAAAGAACTGCCTGAGATCGAAGACCGGCTGCGTTCACGCTTCGAGTGGGGATTAATTGCTGACATCCAGCCCCCCGACCTGGAAACCAAAGTTGCCATCCTGCAGAAGAAGGCGGAATCTGAGCGGGTATCCCTGGCAACAGATCTTGCGCTCTACATTGCGTCCAATGTCCGCACCAACGTTCGTGAGCTCGAAGGCGCGCTGATTCGTCTGATGGCTTACTGCTCACTTACCGGCGCTGAAGTGAACCTGGTGACGGCGCAGCAGGTGCTCAAAAATTTTATTGATTCTCAGGCACGGAAAATCACCATCGACGCCATCCAGAAAGCTGTGGCGGAACAGTTTGGGCTGCGCGCAACTGAGATCAAAGCCAAGAGTAATTCCCGGGCCATCGTATTTCCGCGTCAGATCGCCATGTTCCTGGCCAAGCAGATGACGGAGGCGTCGTTGCCGGAAATCGGGCGGCAATTCGGCGGCAAGCATCACACCACAGTCATGCACTCTGTGGATAAGATTGAGCAGCAGCGCCAGTCTGACAAGGATTTGAACCGGCTCCTGAACAAGCTGACCGAAACATTGAACAGCTGAGAAGTGCAAGGTTACTCGAGTACTGTTTTGTTCCGGTTTTCCACTTTTGAGCGATGTTTTCTTGCACGCTTGCTGTGGAGCAAATGTGGAAACCGTGTAAGACAGGGTACCGATGGGAAAAGCAAGCCCGCATATCCAGTGAGCGGGACCGCACAGAGACGGGAATTGCAGGAAGACAAGCTCGGGAAAAGGACGGAAACAAACATCTTGATCATGATTCCCACTTTTCCGCAGGCATCTACTGCTACTACTGTATATATTTAGTTTAAGGGTTTAGTTAGTAACCGATATTATTGAGGGGGCCACATTTATGCCTTCCGCTGTGGCGACTGAGGTGGGAACCACCATGGAAATCACCATCAGCAAAGCAGATTTGCTCCGGGAACTTACGGCCACCCAGGGCGTGGTGGAACGTAAAACAACGATCCCGATACTCTCGAATTTTTTGTTCGAGGCTGCGAACGACAAACTGTCGATTACAGCAACAGACCTGGACTTGAGTCTGCGCACCTCCTGTCCGGCCAAGGTGAAGAAGGAAGGATCCTGCACAGTCCCCGCGCGCAAGCTCTATGATTATGTGAAACTGTTGGGCGATGGCGACATCAGCATCAAGCTGCTGGAAAATCATTGGGTTCAGATACGCAGCGGCCGGTCGAACACCAAAATGGTGGGCATGGCCAGAGCGAACTTCCCCGCGCTGCCAGGATTCGCGGCGGAAACAGCCATCCAACTGCCGGCCCAGGTGCTCCGTCATCTGATCGCCAAGACCATCTTCGCCATCTCCAATGAGGAATCACGCTATACGCTGAACGGCGCTCTTCTGGTGCTAAAGCCTGAATCGATCACCATGGTGGCTACGGACGGCCATCGTCTGGCGCACATCGAGAATACGAATGCCAAGATCGGTGTAAGCGGAGAGCTCAAGGTCCTGGTTCCAAAGAAAGCCATGGCCGAGCTGAGCACCCTGTTGAACAGCTCTGATGCCCAGGTGGCGGAGTTCGCCCGCGATGAGTCGACACTCTTCTTCCGCATTGGCGGGCGGCTGCTCACGTCACGGCAGTTGACCGGCCAGTTTCCCAATTACGAGGCTGTTCTGCCGCGAGACAACAACAAATCTGTGGCGGTGCACTGTGACGAGCTTTCTTCGGCTATCCAGCGTGTGGCGCAGTTCGCTGACGAGCGATCCAATGCAATCCGGATGCGCCTGGAAAAGAATGAGCTGAAGGTGTCATCGTCAAACACCGAAACCGGTGAATCTGAAGACTCCATTGAGACCGCCTATGCCGGTGATGCCATGGTGATTGGATTCAATTCACAATACCTGCTGGATTTCCTCAAGGTTGTAAACACGGGCGATGTGCGTTTTGAATTCAAGGATGCGCAGTCTGCAGGGCAGCTGCGGCCTGATGAGCCCGCGGACAGCGAATACAAGTACCGCTATATCGTGATGCCGATGAGGATCTGAGCTGCTCCAGCGACTTCGCCAAATTCAAAAGGGCCGGAAGATATCCGGCCCTTTGATTCTCTGCAGGGTTCTGATGCCTAGCTGATCATTTTGCGGGACATTACGCGTTCCACAGTTCTCTCAACGTTAGGCAGGAAGGAATCCATCTGAGCGACCATTGCGCCGCCGTGAGAGGCGAATGGCGTGGCCATAAGAGCTTCATTCCAACGCTGGAAGATGAGCTTGGCCGGGGAATCAAGCACGTTCTTCTTCTGCGGCTCAGGCAGGTACAGGCATATCGCCCAGAACACGACGATCGCCGTGGACGAGAAATTGTCAAGCAGATTGATAGTGCCCACTTGAGCGGCGAAGTGATCACGCAGATATGAGAACGTTAAGGTGAGAGTTGACAGGACTCCAAGGCCAATCCCTATGCTGACGCTGTGACTCCGCCAGGAAAGTCCCAGTCGACGCTCAAACAGGAAGAACAGGAACAAGAGGCCGCACTGGACCAGCAGGATGCCCCGTTCAAAATGCTCGGCAGCTGCTACGCATCGTGCAATCCTGGTATCTGCTGCGCCGGAAGCGGTAAATATGGCCGCCATCGCCAGGAAGAGCGCCGCCCAGCGGAAGAGCATTTTTCCTAAATCAATAAGAGCAGAATAAGGCTTGAGGGCGTTTACAAACACTTCATACATAACTGCAAATTGCAGAAGCATTTGCGTGAAGTTGAAGCCCCAATACAGATAGAAATACTTCGCCTGGAAGGCGCGTGCGAGGTAGATGCCGTCGCCAACTACCATCAGCACGCTACTGAATACCAAGTATGCAAAAAATACGGGAAAATTCGATTTCAGCTTCCGGTTGCGGAGGACTGAAAGGATGGCAATCTGAACTGCAACACCGATTGCCGACAGCGCAAGAGCCAACCACTCAGATGATGAGAATTGCACAGAACCCTCCAGGGAGCGTGAGCATACTACTCCCGTAAGGTGCCGTACAAGTATCCTGCTCTGCACCAAAGTACATTAACTTTCAAGTTAACAACAGGGTATTTCCAACCAGCACAGCCCGGAGTTTATGCACTGAAAACCCTTTTGTTTCAGTGACCCAGAATTTACTTTTGGCAGAGAGTATTGCCAAAAGCGCACGGGGAACTGGGTGGCCGCGGAATGTTAATGCTGCTCAAACCGCCCTTTAAATCAGCTGTACAAGCGACATATCCAGCAAAAAGTGTGAGTGCAAGAACGGAGGAACGAAGTAGCGCTTTCATGGGGAAGGCTCCTGTTTTATTTTTGGGTTATGGTGGCTGCTCCGGATCGCTGGTGGTGGCGTCCCGTAAGCGGGCTTAAGTATACAGAGCAAATGAGTATTTTCAAATAAAATTTTGTACCATTTTGGGATTCGCAAAACACCTGTAGCGCCCCGTCCCAAGGAACGCTCGCCAGCTCTGCTGTGGTACAATAGTGAGTGCTTACAAATAGCCAATAAAGTATTCGATTTCAGTAACTTGGGGTTGCTGAAACCGGCCCCGAAAAGGGGCCTAAAATGGACCTGGTACGGGGCGCGGGAAGGGGAGTTTGAGTTTGGGCACAAAGGAAACCGCAGCAGCATCGGCAAAAGCCATGACAGAGCAAAACAAAGGCAAAAAATCCGGGGGTAACGGAAATGGCAACTACACCGCAGAGGACATCAAAGTTCTCGGCGGAATGGAAGCCGTGAGATTACGTCCGGCCATGTACATAGGCTCCAACGGCGAGATGGGTTTGCATCACCTTGTTTACGAAGTAGTAGACAATTCTGTTGACGAAGCGCTCGCGGGATATGCAAAAACCATCGAAGTGACGATTCACATCGACAATTCCATCACGGTGGTCGATGACGGCCGCGGCATTCCCGTGGACGACATGGTGATTGACGGAGAAAAAATTCCGGCAGCGCAGGTTGTGCTCACAAAACTGCATGCGGGCGGCAAGTTTGACAGCTCTAATTACAAGGTTTCAGGCGGATTGCACGGAGTGGGTGTTTCCTGCGTGAATGCGCTGAGCCATCAGCTTGACGTGGAAATCTGGCGCGACGGTCATGTATGGGAGCAGAGCTACTCCAAGGGCGAACCGCAAACCAAGCTGAAGAAGACCGGAACCACCAAAAAGCGCGGTACCCGGGTCCATTTTCTGCCGGACAAGGAGATCTTCACAACAACGGAGTACAACTTTGACACTCTGGCGCAGCGCCTGCGCGAGCTGGCCTTCCTGAACAAAGGGCTGGAGATCACTCTGACCGATGAACGCCAGACCGATGCCAAAACGGGCGAAGCCAAGCACCTGGAATTTAAATACTCCGGCGGGATCGCCGAGTTCATCAAGCACCTGAACCGGGGCAAGAGCGTTCTGCACGATAAGCCGATCTATATGGAAGCTGAGCGCGATGGCGTGGCCATGGAAATTGCGCTGCAATACAACGACGGCTACTCGGAAACTGTCTTCAGTTTCGCCAACAACATCAATACCGTCGATGGCGGCTCGCATCTCTCAGGCTTCCGTACGTCGCTCACGCGCACTATCAACTACGCCGGCCAGCAGCTTGGCTTGTTTAAAGACGTAAAAGAAAACTTGACGGGTGATGACGTTCGCGAAGGCCTGGTGGCGGTGGTCAGCGTAAAGCTGCCGCAGCCCCAGTTTGAAGGCCAGACCAAGGGCAAGCTGAATTCGGATATTGCCGGCGTGGTCCAGGCGTTCGTCAATGAGCGGCTGGGAGCCTTCTTTGAGCAGAACCCGCCGGTGGCGCGCAAGATCATCAACAAAGCCATTGAGGCTGCACGCGCCAGAGAAGCTGCTCGAAAAGCGCGCGACCTTACACGTCGTAAAGGCGCGCTGGATGGCGGAGGACTGCCGGGCAAACTGGCCGATTGCTCTGAGCGCGACCCGAACCGTTGTGAGCTGTTCCTGGTTGAGGGCGAATCCGCCGGTGGAACCGCCAAGCAGGGGCGCGACCGTCGTTTCCAGGCCATTCTGCCATTGAAAGGCAAGATCCTGAACGTGGAGAAAGCCCGCTACGACAAGATGCTGAGCCACGAAGAAATCCGGGCCATGATTACGGCTCTCGGCACGGGCATTGGCAAAGAAGATTTTGATCCGGCGCGGCTGCGTTACAGCAAAGTGATTCTGATGACGGATGCCGACGTGGACGGCTCGCACATCCGCACGCTGCTGCTCACTTTCTTCTTCCGCCACATGAATGAGCTGATCAAGCGGGGTAATGTCTTCATCGCGCAGCCACCGCTTTATGGGATCAAGAAGGGCAAGACCCAGCAGTACATCAAGGACGACCGCGAATTCGTGCGCGTGATGGTGCGGCGCGCGGCTGAGGGAATGGCGGTTCGCTACGGCGAAGGAGCCGCAAAGCTGGAAGGCGCCAACCTGGCCAAATTCATGACCACATTGAACGAGTACCTGGGCTTCTTTGACAAGGTGGATAAGCGCATTCGCAATGAAAAGATCACTGCGCTCATCCCGAAGGCGGGCCTGGCGCAGCGCCCTGACTTTGAAGGCGAGAAAAAGAGCGCGCCCAAAAAGATTGAGAAGCTGGAAAAAGACCTCAATAAGCTGGCCAAACAAGAACAGCTCAAGGATGTGGCGAGCTACTTTGATGAGGAACACAATCTCTGGGGAGTGAAGTTCACTGATTCGCAAGGAGCAGAGAGGCAGGTGAACTGGGGGCTTGTGGCCACTCCGGAATACCGGCAGATGGTGGCAAAGTTCAAGCAGATTGAAGAATATATGGAGCCTCCGTTTGTGGTGGAAGTGGCCGGCAAGGCGAGCAGCGCTGATGAAACGGCCGACCTGAGCGACGCCGAACGCGAGGACCTGGAGAAGGCAGCCAAGAAGTCGTCCAAAGCGGCGGTGCGGCGAACCAAGGCGGATGCCGAAGTGGTGGAAAAGCAAACGGCGCGCGACCTCTTCGACTACGTCCTGTCAGAGGGCAAAAAAGAATACAGCGTGCAGCGCTACAAAGGGCTGGGCGAGATGAGCTCAGAACAATTGTGGCAGACCACCATGGATCCGGAGCGGCGGACGCTTCTTGCGGTGAAGGCAGAGGACATTGAAGCATGCGAGTCAATCTTCACCACCCTGATGGGAGAAGACGTGGAGGCGCGGCGTAAGTTCATAGAAGAAAACGCGCTTGACGTTAAAAACCTGGACATCTAACGCAGACGAGTGAAGGTACGAGACGGGCCGGGCAGAATCCTTTTCTCTGTACGGGCATCGAATCAGTAACTCAAAAACGGTAAATTACGCTAAAATATAGGTCTTACAGCGAAAGGTTCCAAGAGACAAATGAAGGCAGCGATTCATCCCGATTACCATGAGACGCGTGTGCACTGCGCATGCGGCAACACATTTACCACACGTTCGACCCATAAGGGCGATATCAGCCTGGAAATCTGCTCCAATTGCCATCCGTTCTTTACGGGCAAGCAGAAGCTGGTAGATACCGCCGGTCGCGTGGAGCGGTTCCGCCGCAAGTACGAGAAAGCCGGCGCCAAGAAGTAACGCCGAGATTTTGCCAAGGCCTCCGCTGCGGCGGAGGCTTTCTTTTCTCGAGCGAAACGAGAGAACCCTATGTCCTAAATAGGACCGCAAAGCAGAACCGGTGCTTGAACTTGATATTGCCTGGGTCCTAAGGGATCATCTACAGCTATAGGGATCCCTCGCTTCGCTCGGGATTTCAGAAATCAATGCATAAATTCTGGGAAACTCCGATCAGCAATGCCGCCGTGCCCGAGGGCTCGCGAGTACCGGAGTCTCTCCAAATCGGCTCTGTGCGGATTGCGCCGGCGACGGTTCTTGCTCCCATGGCGGGCGTAACCGACACAGTGTTTCGGCGTTTCATTCGTAACGCAAGTTTCCTCCGCAGCGCTGAAGATGTAATGGCCGTGCCTTATCCGGATGATGAGACTGCCACATCGTTGAGAAGCAATGAAGTCTCTGGCTGCGGGCTGATCATGACCGAGTTCACCTCAGCCGATGGCCTGTTCCGCACGCGGGAAAAAAAGCGCAAACGGTATCTCCACTTCTACGAAGACGAGCACCCGATTTCAGCCCAGCTGTTTGGCAGCGATCCTTACACCTTGGCTGGGTCGGCGAAGATTGTTGAAGATGCTGGCTTCGACATGGTCGATCTGAATCTGGGTTGCCCGGCCAAGCGCGTGGTCAAGTGCAATGGAGGTTCGGGTCTGCTCAAAGACTTACCGGCGATTGGGAAGATTTTTGAGGCTGTACGCGCCGCGGTGAAGATTCCTTTCACCGTGAAAGTGCGGCTGGGCTGGGATGACGAAAACATTGTTTGTGTGCCGCTGGCGCGCATGGCCGAGGAGTGCGGCCTGGATGCGCTGGCTCTGCACGCTCGTACGCGGGAGCAGGGCTACAGCGGAACGGCACGCTGGGAATGGATTGCTGGAGTAAAGAACGCAGTGAAGATTCCTGTGATCGGCAATGGCGATATCCGCACGCCGGAAGACGCCGTTGCCATGGTGGCGCAGACCGGATGCGACGGAGTAATGATCGGGCGGACGGCGGCATCGAACCCGTGGATCTTCCGCCAGATCCGTCAATTTACCGACACCGGCAGTTATGACCGGCCGACCGATGCTGACCGCTACCAGATGATCCGCACCTATTTCCAGATGCTGGTGGATGAGCAGATGCAAGGCACTGTGGGAAAGATGAAGCAATTCGTCGCGTGGTTCACGCATGGCGTTGTTGGCGGCAGCGCGCTACGCAGGGCGGTTTATTCAGCGAACCAAGGTCCGGAAATCCTGGCCAGCGTGGACAAATTTTTTGAGGAACTGTTCAGCGGGCGCGGGGTCGCCGCTGAAGTTCCATCTCCAGCCTCTTTTGAGGCGGATTTACTACCTGCCTGCGGCGATTAACCATCCACGATTACTGGCAATCCAAGACACAATTTCGCCTAGGGTATTGTGCTTGGAAGCTCAAGCAAGGAAAGACCTTAGCTGAACAATCGCAAGACTTTCAGCAAAATCCGTTCTACAATGCAGCCCAAGTTCACTGATTTTTCAACCTATCTATGGAATATCTTTTCCTGGGCCTGATTGTCTGGGCGTTTATATCTCTACCTGCGCTGATCTATGCAGGCGTGGTCGACGGACGCCGCAGGCGCGATACCGAGAATTTCAATCGCAAGCTGACAGAACTCACACGCGAAATAGAAATCCTGGAGCGGCGAACTCACGCCCTCGCTGCGTCACCAACAGTCACCGCTCCAGCAGAGGCGAGTGTCCACAAATATCATCCTCCGGCGCAAAAACCGGAAGAGGTGGTTAAGCCAGTCTCCGCGCCAATGGCTTCGAAGCCGGAACCGATAGCGCAGAAGCCGGTTGTCTCAGTTGTGCCGCCAGTTGCAGCCCGAGAAATTACTTCGGCTTCACCAGTGCCACCTGAAGCCGGACGACCAAGCATGTCACCAGCAGCAGCTTCAACGCCGGCGCAACCTAGCGCTCTTAGCCCGGCGCAGACTCTGCCTGCCATTCCGCCAAAAGGACCGGCGCAGCCGGCAGCGCCTCTAGCGCAAAAGGAAACGGCGGCTCCTCTTACGCCGGTGCTCAAGCCGGAAATAAAAATCTCATCCGCAGAAGCAAATTTGGCGGCACGCGTTCAGGCGCCTGCGCCACCGGCCATGCGGAACGTGAATCCTCCGGTGTTTCAGCAGATTGAGAAAGCGCCGCGGGATCGAGCACAACTCAAGAAAAAATCGCTTTCCCTGGAAGAAGCGTTAGGAACGA
>DASUBD010000149.1:0-5099 GCA_035763445.1 Candidatus Angelobacter sp. | reverse complement strand
AAATTCTGATGCGAGCGTGCGCACCCTCAAAGGCGCAGGCCGCCCGCGTGTTCCCCAGGATGAACGCGCAGAAATTCTTGCCGCACTGACTGACGTGGATGCTGTGGTCATTTTTGATTCCCTTGACGTCCGCGATCTCATCCGCCTCATCCGGCCTGATGTTCACGCCAAAGGCACCGACTACACGACTGAGAGTGTTCCTGAACGCGACGTGGTAATCGCCTGCGGTGGCCGCGTCGCCATTGTTGGCGATCCCAAAGACCATTCCACCACTGAATTTTTGAGAAGGGGCGAATGGTCAAAATCCTGATCGTGCGCCTGGGCGCCCTGGGTGACATTCTGCATGCACTGCCCGCAGTCACGGCTATTCGCGCCGCCCTGCCGGACGCAACTCTGGGCTGGGCCGTGGAGGAAAACTGGTCCCAACTTCTGACAGCTCCCGGCTTCAAAGACTCGCTGGAAACGCTCAGCCCGCAGAAACCGCTGGTCAACCTGATTCACACCGTCAACACCCGGCGCTGGCGGCGGCACATCTTTGAACACAAGACGCTCGCGGAAATTCGCGGCAATCTGGCTCGGCTGCGCGGTGTCCGTTATGACCTTGCCATCGACTTCCAGGGAAACCTCAAATCCGCTGTCGTCGCAAGTGCAAGTAAGGCCCACGAAATCGCCGGGTTTGTGAATCCACGCGAAGCAGGCGCGCGGTTTTTCTACCACCAGAAATACTCCCGCTCCGGCGAGCACGTGATTGAGCAGAACCTGGCGTTGGCCAATCAGGCGTTGCAATCACACCTCAATGGACAGAATTTGAAGCTGCTCGCTCCGCAGCTGCCCTGCGATCCCACGGCTGAAGCCTGGGCCACTGCTGAGATCAACCGTCTCGGCATCGCCAGCTATGCCATGTTGACTCCGGGTGCAGGCTGGGGCGGCAAGCAATGGCCGCCGGAAAGATTCGGTTCACTTGCGCGCGCGCTGGCAGCCCACAATCTGAAGACTCTGGTGAATACTGCTCCAGGAGAAGAACATCTGGCCAATAAGGTCGTAGATGCCAGTAACGGCAATGCAATTCCAGTTCAATGCACCATCTCGCAGCTCATTGCGCTCATTCGCCGCGCCAGACTTTTTGCGGGAGGTGATACCGGTCCCCTGCATCTCGCCGCCGCTCTCGGAGTTCCCGTGGTTGCGGTCTTTGGGCCAACCGATCCTGCGCGCACCGGCCCGTTCGGCACCCGAGCCGCTGTCTTTCGCCATCCGGAAAGCAAGACCACCTTTTCTCATCATCGTGAGCCGGACCCGGGTTTGCTGAAGATCACTGCTGACGAAGTTATTGGCGCAGCGCGGCATCTGCTGGGAGGCGCGCATGCCTAGCTGGTCTCGTATTGCTACGCGCATGCGCGTGCCGTTAGGCTTCCTTTTTGCAGCAGCCTATCTATGGTTCGCGCGCCCGCTTTGGATGTGGGTGCTCGCCGGATGCGTGCTTGTAATTGCAGGCCTCGCGGTGCGCGCCGCAGCCTCAGGGCATATTCGCAAAAATCGTGAACTCGCCACCACCGGTCCCTATGCATATACGCGCAACCCGCTTTATCTCGGCTCAATATTGATCGCTGCAGGCTTTGTCCTTGCCGCACGGAATCCATGGATTGCTATTGCTGCTTTACTGATGTTTCTGATCATCTATCTGCCAGTGATCAAGGCCGAGGAAACCTACCTCCGCAGCGCCTTTCCCGGCTATTCTGAGTACGCGGCGCACGTGCCCCGGCTTCTTCCGCGACTGGTGCCTTGGCGTCCTGACGGAGCAGTCGTCAGCCCCGAATATGCGCCTACATTCTCCAGCGAGCTGTACCGCAGGCATCGCGAGTACCAGGCAGCGCTCGGTTCTGTTTTAATGATAGGAGCTCTGATTCTAAAAATGATATTGGTAAACCATTGATCTCTTCGCGCAGTAGAGAGCCACGATGGCCCGTTTCCGCGTGCCTGGGTTTCGTGTGCGCCTGCGCTCTTGTGGCAGCCATCCACATCAGCCCCTGGTTTCGGGCTCCCGTAGCGGCTTTGGCGGCAACACAGGCCCGCAGGGCCACTCCTTCGCCGACTCCGGCCGGTCCGGTTGTCTCCGCTCCTTCTATCTCGCGCCCTCGGCCTGACTTCCCGTTTCCTATCGGGCAGACCTACGTATATTCCGCGCAGTGGCGGGTCTTTGACGCTGGCGTCGCCACCCTGCGCATGGAAAAAGCAGGAGCAGAAAACCGTGTGCTCGGCACCGCCGATGGCTCAGGCGCAGTCGCCGTGCTATACCACGTGCAGGACCGCTTTGAAGCTTTTTTTGATCCAAAAACGTTCTGCTCCCATAACATCTCTCGCCACATTGAAGAAGGCTTTCGGCGAGTAGAAAACACTGTCAGCTTTGATTATCAAAAAGGCAGGTCTGTCCTCGATCAGAAGAATCTCAAGAAAAATGAAACTCGTCATGAAGAGCATGAGATTCCTGGCTGCGTGACCGACATTCTTTCCGGCATCTACTACGTTGCTTCTCTTCCTCTGGAGCCGGGCCGCTCTTTTCTTTTTCCGCTCAACGATGGCGGCCAAACCGTGAATGTAAGCTTGAAAGTTGAAGCACGCGAGCAGATCAAAACTCCCGCAGGCACATTTAACACGGTACGCGTGCAGCCGGAAGCATCTTCGGGCGTTCTCAAGGAAAAGGGCAAAATCTGGATCTGGTATTCCGATGACAATCCCCGTGTTCCGGTGCAGATGCGCGCCCGCATGTACTGGGGCACACTTACTTTTACTTTACTTAGGATTGAAAAGAAGTAGATCTCTCATTTCACCACGCCTTCGAGTGCTGGCATTCACCCTCCGATTCCTCTGTTCCTCTGTGTTTCAAAGGTGTTGGGTTTCATTGCACTCGAAAACGCTCATTGATCACTCTTTGCAGCCTTGGCCGGTAGATTAAATCGAACGCCAGTTCCTTGTCCGGAAACAAAGCCAGCGCGGCGGCTTTGCAGTTTGTCGCCATTTCCAATGCTTCCGTACGCGTGAGGTCCGCGTCCTGACTCAGGACGGAAAGCACCATATCCATCATGAGTTGTAGCCGCCGCAGATTGCGTCTTTCAGTCTCCTTTTCTGCCTCACTTTGGCGCGTTGTTTCAGTGCCATGCTTTTGTGTGTTGTGAGTATTTTGGCCATCCTCAGGCGGTTGCTCCGGGCCGGATTGGTGAGGTCCCATTCCATTACTCCGCGTGCTGCAAATTGGCGTGCTCGCAGAACTCACTCTGCTTGATCTTGTAGGTTGGATGGACTCGATTGCAACGGCGGTTGTTTTGCCGCATGATTAACGTTCAGCTTGGCTCAAGCATCTACATGGATAGGAGGACACGCATGAGCTCTACAGCCGGCCCCAAACCTGAGCCCGAACCGGTCAAGGTATTTGACACGCAACAGGAGTCAGAAGCAATGGTGGTCCACGGACTGCTTACCTCCGCTGGAATTGAATCCCTGGTAAACAGCCTTGAAGCCAATCAAGCACTTTGGCCAGGCGTGGGTGGAGTCGGCGTGTTCGTAAATCCCAGCCAGGCTGACGAAGCACGGCGCATCATCGAAGAATACAACCAGGCTGAAACTGACATTGAAGAAGTGGATGACTCGGAGGTCGAAGACATTTCTTAGCTTTCTCGTCTTCAATGGCCATCGAGCCCTGTACCGTCGTGTCCGGTCTTGCCATCCAGCAGATCAAGGATGTGTCCCACCAAACCAATAACTGCCGCTAAAGATTCCGTCGCGCCCGCGGGACTTCCAGGCAAATTCAAAATCAGCGTCTTCCCGCGAAGACCGCACAGGCCCCGGCTCAAGGCTGCATAGGGCGTCTTCTTCGCTCCTTCGGCGCGCATGCGCTCAGGGATGCCATCGATGGTTCGTTCAAGGATCGGGCGTGTCGCTTCTGGCGTCACATCGCGCAGAGCCACGCCGGTTCCACCTGTTGTCACCACCAGCCGCGTAAGCTCACAGCATTCAATCAGCCGGGCCTGGATCGCATCCTTCTCATCCGGCAGGACTGAGGTATGCACCACGGCGAAACCTGCGCTCTCCAACTGACGAACAACGGCCGGCCCGGAAAGGTCCGAGCGTTGTTTCTGAAATGACGAATCGCTGATGGTCAGGACTGAGGCAGTCTTCAAAGTTGCGCTCACAGTCAGGCTTCGAGCACGTTTTCTTCCGTGTCACGGTTGGATTCATCCAGCAGCCGCAGGCCCTCCAGCAACAGGCCTTGCGTGGACTGCGTGGTGGTTTGTTCAGTGCTGCTGCCCTTGAAATCGATCTCAAAGTTTCCCGCAACCCACTTCAGCACCTTGTAAACTGCCTCGTCACCTTTGAGATTGTCATAAATGGCGTGATTAATCTGCCCATCGGTAAAAAACATCTTGCACTCGTCGGTGTTGTTGGTCAGGATCAGCGCGCACGTTTTGCGTCCCATATCAAGCGACTGCAGCAGGTCGAGCACGTTCATCTGGGCCAGCGTGCCCCGCAGCACTGAGTCGCCCGGCGCTTCTCGCGCCATCTTTTCCAGGGAAATCTTGTCGACTACTTTCTTGATCCGCGCCGCGGCTTCTTTGATGAAGAACGGCTTCTCTACAAAATCTTCCACCGTGTCCTGCATGGGGCGCAATTTTTCGTTGATGTCCGCCTTGCTCGCCATCAGGATCACCGGGACCCCGGCAGTATTGGGCCGCGCTTTGATCTTCTGCAATAGTTGAAGCCCATCTACACCGGGCATGGCGTGGTCTGCAATGATCAGGTCTGGTTTCTCATCAATCGCCTTGAGCATGGCGTCGGCGCCATCCGTCATGGTCTGGACAGTAGAGAACTGCGCCAGCGCCTGGCGCAACATATCCAGTACCATGGGATTGTCATCAACGAGCAGTACCTTGATATTGCTGGGCATGAAACCTGTTTCTTATCTTTGTTTTGCCGCAGGCTGACGGCGGTACTCTCCGCTCTTTCCGCCCGACTTGTGCTCCAGAACCACCTCGCGTATGACCATGCCCTTATCCAGGGCTTTGCACATGTCATACACCGTAAGGGCGGCCACGCTGGCTGCCACCAGC
>DASUBD010000148.1:0-4735 GCA_035763445.1 Candidatus Angelobacter sp. | reverse complement strand
GAGGTCTCCATCGGGATCATCGGCAAGTACGTGGAGTATGAGGACAGCTACAAATCTCTGAAAGAGGCGCTGGTACACGGTGCCCTGGCCCACAACCTGAAGATGCGCGTGACCTGGGTGGAGGCCGAAGGGCTTGAAGGCGCGGATTATGCGAACCAGCTTGCGGAGTTCGACGGCATTCTGGTTCCCGGCGGCTTTGGCAAGCGCGGCGTCGAGGGAATGCTGAACGCGATCCGCTATGCGCGTGAAAATCGCGTGCAGTACTTCGGAATTTGCCTGGGCATGCAGACAGCGTGCATCGAGTTTGCGCGCAATGTGTGTGGACTTACCGACGCCAATTCGAGTGAGTTCGACCCGGCGGCGACGCACCGCGTCATCTACAAATTGCGCGAATTGACGGGCGTGGAAGAAATGGGCGGGACGATGCGGCTGGGTGCGTGGACGTGTGTGTTGCAGCCGGGCTCGCTGGCGCACGCGGCATACGGCACGACGGAGATTAGCGAGCGGCACCGGCATCGGTATGAGTTCAACCGTGAATATGAGGCGTTGCTGACGGGCGCGGGGTTGCGGATAACGGGCACGACTCCAGATGCGACCTATGTGGAGATTGTGGAGATTCCCGGGCACCCATTCTTCCTGGGCTGCCAGTTCCATCCTGAATTCAAGTCCAAACCACTGGAGCCGCATCCGCTGTTCAGCGCGTTTGTGAAGGCTTCCTATGACAACGGTTTCTCACGTCGTGACAGCCGGGTACATGAAGAAGACGAGCTGTTCCGCAGGTCAGAGAGAATTGTAAGAAGGTAACTTACCTGAAGGGTGGGCGCAAATATGAGCAATGCGCGCTCGCCCTCATTTGCCTTTCGCGATAATCAGGGTGATGTCATCGTGCTGCTTCTTCGCGCTAAAGGTCTGTACTTCCTCCACCACTGACAAAGCCAGATCTTGTGCCGGAAGTGATCTCTTCTGGCGCAAAGCGTCAACCAGCCGGTCCTCTCCGAATTCCTGGTCGACATCATTCAGTGACTCGGTCACGCCGTCCGTATAGAGAGCGAGCGTATCTCCACAATCAATGTTGCATTCGAGGATTGAACAATCCCAGTCCGGGAAAAGCCCCAGGACCGTGCACGTTGAATCAAGGCGCTGCAGCCCGCCATCACTGCGAAGCAGCAAACCGCAGAGGTGGCCGCAGTTGGCGTAGCGAAGCCGCCGTTCTTCATCGTCATAGCTGCCGAAGAACAGGCTCGCATAAGCATTATCGGCGGTGTTTTCATAAAAGAGCTGGTTCACGGACCGAAGGAAACGGTCCGGCTCCTCGCGCGCCACCGCAAACTGAGTTCGCAGGTTGGCCTGCAGGTTGGCCATGAGCAGCGCGGCTGCAATCCCTTTTCCCGAAATATCCGCCAGGACCATCCCCATGTGACCGTGACCCAGGCTCAGGAAGTCATAATAATCGCCTCCCACCTGGTGCGCCTGGATGCATACCCCGGCGTATTCAATGGTGTTGAGCAGAGGCATGGACTGCGGAAACAGCTTTAGCTGCACTTCTTTGGCGATTTCGAGTTCACGTGCCGCGCGCCGCTCAGCTTCAGCCTTTTCCGCAGCCATGCGCCGTTGCGCTTCAATCGCATGGTTGATTTCATCCAGGCTGACCAGGCCGAAGGAATTGTGATCAGGGTCCTCAAAGCGGGTAAATACGCCGCCCCACACCGGAGCAGGCTGTGCCGCAACAATTGAGCCTTCGCTGTGGCGCGCGCCGCCCAATTGTTGGTACTTGATGCGACGCAGCCGCGGGGTATGCTGGAAGCGAACTCCCCTCCTGTGCCATTCGCCATACTTGGCGGCGACATCTTCTGTGACAAACGTGATCTGGGTGGGGCGGCCGATCAGTTGGTATTCCTGAGACTCTGGAACCGGCTCAATCAGGATCAGTACAGCGGTACCGTCCGGCGGCGCCACGCCAACCCAGCGCTGGCCGGATTGCGTAACCACATCAAACGCCACTTCAAACCCAAGCTTCTCCAGATAAAACTGGAGGCTCTTTTCCAGATTGTGTACAAACACATTGGCCGACTGCAGGCGCAAATACAGCTTCTCGTGTTGCTGGCTGTTTACCTCCGTTGACTTGGTGGCAGGGTCGTCCATGGACGCTGATTATAAGGCGGAGATTTACATACGGAACCGTCGAAGTTTGTTATGCTTTTTTCGAGTTGCCATTGATCGACGAACCGAGGGTTTGGGTATTCACCGGCTCGCAGGAGAGCCGGCCATCCGCATTGCCAAGTGGTGTTTTCTCAACGCAGGCAGCGGCAGAAGGCTGGATTGCCGAACACGAACTCTCTGGCACTCTCACCATGTACCGAGTTGATATCGGTGCGTACGACTGGGCGATTCGAAACGGGTACTTCCGTCCCACCAAGCCACATCACTCCACACCTGAATTCATTGCCCACTTCAGCGGAGGTGACATCCATTTCCATTATGAATCCGGGCGCCGTGTGACTAAGCGGTGACAAAAGGCCGAACGCTGACGAACCATTTTTACGCGCTTTGTCGGCTGCGCCCGAAGTGGGGAATCATGTAAGCTTTATTTGATGTCTCCTGACCGTCAGTTTCAAATCGGCCCTGTGGCCGTGGGCGGGCCGCTGTTCCTCATCGCCGGACCCTGCGTCATTGAGAGCGAAGAACACACGCTCAAAATGGCAGATGCCATCCGTGCGATTACCGGGAAGCTCAGCATCCCTTTCATTTTCAAAGCTTCGTATGACAAGGCCAATCGCACCTCTCTCAAGAGCTTTCGCGGCCCAGGCCTGCAAGAAGGACTGCACATCCTCGAAAGAGTGAAGCAGCAAATCAAAGTTCCCGTACTGACAGACGTGCATGAAGCCGCCGATGTGGAGGCAGTAGCTGCGGCGGTGGACGTAGTTCAAATTCCCGCATTCCTTTGCCGGCAGACAGATCTCCTGGTTGCGGCAGGCAAACACGCCGCCGCCATCAATATCAAGAAGGGCCAGTTTGTCTCGCCGTGGGACATGAAGCACGCAGTTGAGAAGGTGCGCGAGTCAGGAAACAACAACATATTTCTCACGGAGCGCGGAAGTTCCTTCGGCTACAACAATCTGGTAGTGGATATGCGCTCATTGGCCATCATGCGGCAGTTCGCTCCCGCGGTGTTTGATGCCACGCACTCGGTCCAATTACCTTCGGCGGGCGCAAACGACCAGGCTGTTTCAGGCGGGCAGCCGGAATTTATTCCGCTGCTTTCGCGCGCCGCGGTGGCAGCGGGTGTGGACGGCGTGTTCATGGAAGTCCATGACAATCCTGCGCAAGCCAAGTCCGATGGCGCCAATGCGCTTGACTTGAAAAACCTGGAGAGCGTTCTGCGAGAGTTGCTTGCCGTGCACAAAGCAGTACAGCCGGAATAGATCCGCGAAATGATTGCGGCGCCGCACGTGAATGGGCGGCGCCGTGATCCTTTACTTAGTGTCCGTGAGCACCTACAAGGTCGAGTGACTTGGAATCCTGGGGCTGTGTTTTCGCTGATGGGTCTCTCAGGAAACCTATAATCAGGCTAACCTCATCCTGATCGAGCCGCAGATTAGGCATGTTGACATGCTTGTATTTGTTCCAAAGTGCTGTAACGATAGGATCTTTCGCGGCCAGCATCTCGTCTGGCGTGGCGATCTGGCGTGCCAGCCAGTTGGGGTCGCGAACATTGGCCACACCGATCAAATCTGGTCCTATCTTGTCACCATGGCCAATCGTGTGACATGCGGCGCAGTGACGCGCGAACAGATAACGGCCGTCCTTCTGGACCACCGCGGCTTCGGTATAGCTGCGCATAGGGGTTGTGTGATTGCCCCTCCAGCTGTTCAGCCAGTCGCCGATCATAATGGCCATGAAGCGAGGATTATCCGTGGCCGCATCCAGCATCCATTGGTGGCTGGGTTCATTGCCGATCAGCACTCCTGGTGCGTGGCCGTCGCGATTTTCTGGATCGGGGTCTGAATAGAGGCCAAGTTTCTTGGCGATAAGAGTAATGTCGTCCGGCTTACCTGTATAAAACGTCCACCCGGGACCCGTATGGTAGGTTTGTGCGTACTGTTTGAGAACTTTCGGCGTATCGCGCTTGGGATCGATGGTGATGGAATAAAAGAAAATATCTTTACCCACCCTGTCCCCCAGCATTTTCTGCACCTGCACCAGTCGTGCGGTTTCGAGCGGGCACGAGTCGACGCAGTGCGTGTAGATCATATCCAGCACTACGCTCTTGCCCTTAATCAGATCGTCATAAAAATGGACGGTCTTCCCGTCCTGGTCGACGAGCGGGACATTGGGAAAATAATCGGCTCCCCAGTGCCGGTTGTCAGCCTGGGCCGGATGCGAATCAATGGCTACAAGAGTGAATATAAAAGCAACGGCAAGCGCCGCTACAACAAATGAATGTTTCCGTGGCATGGCGAGGTTCCCTAGAGTGACATTGTACCTTTAAAAGGAAGAGCAGTACCGGTGACTTGTCTTAAGAAGACGATGCCGGTCCTGGTAAGAGTAACGCAGTTTCTATCGTTTCACGAGCCTTTTTCAGAAGGCCGTGGGAGCGATATCGCCCAGGACGCAAATCACGCAGTGTTGTTGCACCGCGCTCATTACCTGGAATTTGGCTAAGAAAATAAATCCGGCGAGCACTTCTTCTCGAATGTGCTCGCCGGTGAGTGAATCAGTCAGACAGCGCAGGTTG
>DASUBD010000147.1:0-2609 GCA_035763445.1 Candidatus Angelobacter sp. | reverse complement strand
AACAGTTCGGCAGTCGTCGTCAGAAACAGTCGCCAATTGCTCCAGCCGGTCCATCACGTGAGCGCGAAGTTCCAGCAGGAAATCGCGTCGAGGGGCCTGCGGCAGATCCGTTAACTTTGAGTCAAGCTCGGAGAAATAACTCTCTACCATGGGGTTTGTTGCCGCATTCATGATCTACCTCCTTTGCCGTTGAGCACTGGCTTCAAAAGCGCATTCAAGTTGGCGGCAAAGCTGTTCCAGAACTGGCCCATTGAAATTACCTTCTGCTTGCCCGCCGGAGTGAGCCAGTAATATTTGCGCGGGTGCCCTGCTTCTGCTTCCACCCATTCTGATTGAAGCAGGCCCTCTTCTTTCAACCGGCCCAGAATGGGATATACCGTCCCTTCCGCCAGCACCAGATTCGAGTTTTGCTCGAGCACTCGAAGGATTTCCAGCCCGTAGAGCCGCTTCTCCCAAAGGCTGGCCAGGATTGCGAGTTCCAGGCAGCCCTTGCGCAGTTGCGCTTCCCATTTTTCCGGAGTTTCCGGCTTTGCCGAGTTCCTAAGCAGTGCCATATACCTTGTATCGCAAGGTATCTTGCATCAACACTATTTTCGAGTCAAGTACTTTTTTGCCTCAGGTCCGGGAGTCTGGAAGGACAACTTGCAGCCCCCGCCGCTTCATCCTTCCTTTTGCATCCACCATTTTGAGGAGATCTCATGCCAATCGTTCAGCAGGTAACCGGGTGGGCCACCAACAAAATGCCCAAGATCATCAATCCCACAGTTCACGCCATCATCGATTACGGAATGGCAGCATCTTTTTTCGCTATGGCAGCGCTCTTCTGGAAACGCAACAAGCGCGCAGCCATCAGTTGTCTGGTATGCGGCGGCGCTGAAACTGTGACCTCGCTGCTCACCAATTATCCCGGCGGGGTTGTGGACGCGCTCAGCTTTGAGACACATGGCCGGATCGACTTCGGAATGTCCGGCCTGATCTCCAGCATGCCCAGCGTGATGCGATTTTCCGATGAGAGCGAATCAAGCTTTTTCCATCTGCAGGGAGTGACGATGGCGGTGGTTACTGGCCTGACTGATTTCACCGGGACCGGCGAACCGAACCAGCGCGAACAGATCGACGAGAGAGCGGCATAAGAATCCGGTGATCGGAAAATCGGGTGATCAATTATGAAAGAACAAAAATTTAGATCACCCGATCACCAGATCACCGGATCACCCGATTTTGCAAATGGATGAACTGCTGCCGTTGATTACACCCCTTTTCCACAATCGCCTGATTTATACTTCGCTCATCCTTGCGTAAGTGGGTGAGCTTATGTCGTTACCAGCAATGCGAGAAGTGGAAGCTGAAAATGAAAGATCTGCCGGCGATGATTTTCCCGCGCTGGAAGAAAAAATCTATAAAGCCATCGAACTGCTGAAATCGGCGCGCGAAGCCCAGGCTGCGGCAGAGCGTGACGCCAACCGGCTCCGCGATCAGCTCGAGCAACGGGAAGAGGAACTGGAACTGGTCCGCGCGGAAGTAGTCTCTTTGCGCAAAGAACGCGAAGAGGTGCGCGGCCGGGTGGAGAAAATGCTGAAGCAGATTGATACTCTGGTACAGCAGGCCTGAGTTTCTGGAATTCGCAGTCGCCGGGCCCCGGTCCCCATCAGGAGGAATGAAGCGCGGTGATTCCACACAACATGACTTCCACGTCCTTTGATCTGGAGGGATACCGGGTTTCGAGGACCCTTGGAGTGGTACGCGGGATTATTGTCCGCTCCCGTTCAGTCTTCGGCACCATTGGAGCTGGTCTGCAGACGCTGGTTGGAGGAAACATCACGCTCCTGACCGATCTTTGCGAGAGAACCAGGAACGAATCTTTCAACCTCATGCTGCAGCATGCCGAACAGCTGGGCGCCAATGCGGTAATTGGCATCCGTTACGACGCTACCGAAGTCATGCAGGGTGTGACGGAGGTTCTGGCCTATGGCACAGCCGTGGTGGTGCAGCCGCACCGCGACTGAAAAGCGCGCAATTCGCATTCCGATTTGCGAATTCCCTTGACCTTGCCTGCGGGCAAACGATAATCATCTGAGATAGAAGTTCCGTTAAAGGAGTGCACCTTGGCAACCCAAAGCACAACAGCAGCGGCGCCGATCAAGGTAGAAATCTACGACCAGGTTTACAACCTGCGCGGCGTGGACACGGAGTACATCACTAGGCTGGCCGAGTTTGTGGATTCCAAGATGCGCAGCGTTGCGGAACAAACTTCAACCGTGGACTCTCTCAGGTTGGCGGTTCTGGCGGCGCTTAATATCGCCGATGAATACCACATCCTCAAAAAGAAATATGACCTGCTGGCAGGCGAATACAGCCGCCGGGCCGGCGCCCTGGCAGGGGCCTTGGATGAAGTGATTGAGGACTCACGCCGCGCTGGCTAAGCACATTATCTTGAGGCGTATACCGGAACCGCCCTTGCGCCCCGGTACTTGCCATCTACTCTGCTTTTCTTTAGCATCAACACTGACAAACGGCCTGCAAAGCAGGTGAGAACGGTAACCGTTCATGAACCAACATTCAATGAACAGGGGGCCTGACTCGTATAATAACGGCTCGGTGCGCGAGGT
>DASUBD010000146.1:0-3900 GCA_035763445.1 Candidatus Angelobacter sp. | reverse complement strand
TTATGCCAACATCTTTGCCGGTGATCTGGTTACGCAGGCATTCTTTTCACTTGTTCCAATCCTTATTCCTGTCGCATTTTTGGGCTTACATCTTTTTGTTGCGCTGGTGCAGACGTTCATTTTCGTTATGCTGGCTCTTGTCTACCTTGGCATGGCGGTAAGTGAGGAACACTAAAACAGTTTTGACCACAACGCCGCGAGCGTGAGGGCGCCGTCTCCCAAGGCGGAGGTCAACCACCCACTGGCGGCACTTTACTAGGAGAACACTATGAACAAAATCAAAGTTTTTGTGCTGGTAGCTGCGGTCCTGCTGATCGCATCGCCGGCAGTCTACGCACAAGCCCCCGGTGGCGCTCCCGCCGGCAACTGGACCGTGCCAATCGGCGTCGGTCTGGGCATGGGTCTTGCAGCAGGTCTGGCTGGACTCGGTCAGGGTAGAGTGGCAGGATCAGTCGCTGAGGCCCTTGCACGCAATCCCGGGGCTCGCGCAGGTATTCAGCTCGCACTATTCATCGGGCTGGCATTCATCGAGTCACTCGTGCTGTTCACGTTCGTGCTGCTTTTCATCAGAACCACTTAATTCCAGCTTGGAGTGCCAGAGGCCCTGGTTCGCCAGGGCCTCTTCTTTTTTACGAGGAGCAAATGCACGCTGCCGGCGGGTTTAGAGGAAGCATTGACCTTGGCTATAATCAGATGTTGACTATGGCGCAAACGGGGATTCATTCCGGCTTGGTCCTGAACGGTGGCAGGTTCGGTGAGTACCTGGGTGTGGAAACCGCACTCGGCTTCTCTACGCCCATACAGGAATTGGAAATCCTGCAATCCGGCTGCGCTGTCTGCGACTTGAACTGGCGTGCTCTGATCAACGTAACCGGCAAAGACCGGGTACGGTGGCTGCACAACATGGTCACCAACAACGTTCGTGATCTACAAGTCAACCGTGGCGCTTACAACTTTGTTTTGAACGCCCGGGGCCGTATCCTGGGAGATCTGAATGTATTCAATCGCGGTGAGTCCCTGCTGCTGGAGACAGATCGCAACCAGGTTGAGACACTGCTAGCCACCCTGCGACGTTTCATCATCATGGACAAGGTGGAACTGGTTGATCTCGGGAGCGGGATCACTGCGGTTGGCATAGCAGGGCCGAATTCGGAGCACGTGCTTGTGAGTGCCGGAATGAACGTGAGTGGAATGCAGCCGCTTGAAATCCGGGACCAGACAATTGACGAGGGTGCCGTCCAGATCATTCGCGGAGCGGAGCAGAAGCCAAACTGGTTCGAAATTTGGATGGATGCCGCGAATGCTCCAGCGGTCGCAAAGAAGCTGATGGAGTGTGGAGCGCAGCCGGTTGGGGCCGAGGCTTTGGAGATGTGGCGCGTTCTACGCGGGATACCGCAGTACGGAAAAGACATTCGTGACCGTGACCTGCCCCAGGAAACGGGACAGATGCAAGCCCTGAACTTTAACAAAGGCTGTTATATCGGCCAGGAGATCGTGGAGCGCATCCGCTCACGCGGCCAGGTACATCGCAATTTTAGGGGGTTTGAGTTTGCGGGCAGCGCGCCATCCCTGGGCAAATTTGAGAGCGAAGGCCGCAGCATTGCTGAAATAACCAGCGTTGCGCGCGTGCCGGGTGCAGGCGGCGAACGCGAAATTGCGCTGGGGTATGTTCGCGTTGAGGCAGTTCCGGAAAACGGACTGCTCAGCCTGAATGGAACACAAGCCAGAATTGTAAATCTGCCGTTCTAAAGCTTTGTAGGATTCTGGATTCGCGCGGGATTGCTTGCCACATTCTTACGCTCGAATTTCCTTTGCAAAACAATTTTGAGTTGAGGACGTATGACTGACAAGAAGAATGATTTTGTTGTGAGTGATCGCCGCCGTTTTGGCGCTGAAGGTGAACCGTTGGCGGGTGCACGCGTAGAGGAAGAAGAGAAGACGGCCCCGCAGGCGCCGCCACAACCTGCCGCTCCGCAAGCGGCAAAGCCTGAAACCACGCAAGCCGCTCAGCCAGGAACACCGGCTGAGGATGAGATGCCCGAAGCTCCAAGTGTGGAAGAGCAGCTTGCGCAGCATCACGAGTACAGGGCACAGGGCAAAAAGCTTGATGATCTCTTCCAAACCCGGCTTGGCGCCCAGGGCGGCTATCCGGAAATGACCTTTGAAAAGGTCATTGAGTCGCTCTACATGAGCGCCTTGATCCAGATGGGTGCAATTCGCGCCGAAGGCGAAGATCCAAGGGTGGATATCATCGGAGCGCGGCAAACCATTGACTCACTCACCATCCTTCATGACAAGACCAAGGGGAATCTGACTGACAAAGAAATCAATATGCTCCAGAACGTTTTGTTTGAGCTGAGGATGGCCTGGATTGAATTGACCAATGCCATAGCCAAACAGGCGGTTGAGCAGCCGCCAAATCCAACGTCAGAGAAGAAATGAAGGCCGTCCTCACGGTCCTGGGAAGCGGAACATCGATGGGTGTGCCCACTATCGGCTGCTCTTGCCGTGTGTGCACATCGAGCGATCCGCACGATCAGAGGACGCGCCCTTCCATCATGTTGCAGTATGACGGGCATTGCGTGCTGATCGATACCACGCCTGATTTCCGTCAGCAGGCCATTCGCGAACACATCAGACGAATTGATGCCATCCTCTATACCCATGCTCACGCCGACCATATTCTCGGTCTGGACGATGTGCGGCCGCTGAGCTTCCGTCACGGCAGCAAAATCCCGCTGTACGCGCATGACTCAACCGCTACAGCGCTGGAGAGTATTTTCCAGTACATCTTTGACGCGAACTACAAATACGGCGGGATTGCACGGGTGGAAATGAAAAGATTCAACGGCTCCATTGATCTGTTTGGCGCCAGCTTTGAACCGGTTGAGATTATTCATGGCGAAACAACCATTCACGGCTTTCGTTTTGGCCGCGCAGCTTATCTCACCGATTTCAGTGAAATTCCTCCGCAATCCATGCAGCAATTGCTCAATCTGGACATCCTGTTTCTGGATGCGCTGCGGCACAACCCTCATCCTACTCACTCGACCGTCGCGAACTCATTGCGGCTGGTGGAAGAATTGAAGCCGGCCCGCGCATTTTTCACCCACATTTCGCACGACCTGCCTCACGAAGAAACCAACCAGAGCTTCCCCGAGCACGTCCGGCTGGCGCATGACGGTCTGAAGCTGGAGTTCGATATCGCATGAGGATTTTCCGCTCGATTGAGGAAATTCCCGGCGACTTCGGACCGACCATTACGACGGTTGGAAACTTTGACGGAGTCCATTGTGGGCATCAGCACGTGATCGCTGAGGTGGTCCGCCGCGCCAGAGAAACCGCCAGCAAAGCGGTTGCGGTTACGTTTGATCCTCATCCCCTGAGAATTCTTCGCCCTGATGCCGCGCCTCGCCTGATCACACCCGGACCAGTCAAAGAGCGCCTGCTGGGGAACACGGGGCTGGATGCCCTGGTGGTGGTTCCCTTCACCCGCGATTTCTCCATGACAACCGCGGACGAATTCGTGCGGCAGATTCTCTGCAACACCTTGCACGCCAGAGAAGTATATGAAGGAGAAAATTTTCATTTTGGCCATAAAGCCCAGGGCACGCCGCAGCGGTTGCAGGAGATGGGACGGGAACTTGGGTTTGATGTGAAGGTTTATCCGGTGATGATGTTGCGCGGAAGCCGAGTTTCCAGCAGTGAGATTCGCAATCTGCTCGGGCTGAGCAAAGTGAGTCGGGCCCGGCGGTTGCTGGGACGCGTCTTCAGCATTACAGCCGCTCCGGGCAGAGGCCGCGGCCTGGGCCACAAATACACGGTCCCTACCATTAATTTAAGCCGCTATGACGAACTCATTCCCGGCAATGGAGTCTATATCACTCGCACACGGGTGGG
>DASUBD010000145.1:0-9713 GCA_035763445.1 Candidatus Angelobacter sp. | reverse complement strand
CCTGGCCCATCAGCCGCCGCTTGATCCTCTGGTCATGGTGCGGGCCATTGCCACCGCGCGCATCCTTATGCCGCAGTCGCGGGTCCGCCTGGCCGCAGGACGCCTGCAACTCTCCCGCGAGGCCACCGCTCTCTGCTTCTTCGCCGGCGCCAACTCCATCTTCGTCGGTGAAAAACTCCTCACCACGCCCAACCCGGAACCCACTGAAGATGAGGTGCTGCTGCAGGAGTTGGGAATAAGCTGCGCGACATAGAGGATGGTGTGGCACAGCCGGGGTCCCCTGCAGACCCGAATTTGGTCTGCTGGGGTGGAGAGCCGCCCTCGGCTGTGGGTTTTGCTTTCCCGGCTTTGGCGACTTTGGGTTCCTCTGCGTCCTCTGCGGTAAATGCCTTGGGTGTTGCCTTGCCGATCACCAGATCACTCCGATTCTCTGGTGGGTTTCTCCGCGTCTCCGTGCCTCCGTGGTAGGTGTTGGTTTGCAAGTTGGTAAACCTTAGACCTCACCCCACCCCCACCCCGTCAACCCCGAAAAATATAGACTTAGCGGAATCAACCCCGGCGTTGATTTTTCGCGTTGTGGGTCGCAGGCTGAGACCGGGAGATTCCTGAATTTACCACTCGGGATGATTATTTACTTGACTAAAGTTTAGAGCTGACGTAAGATTCTGGACATGGAGCTAACTACTGCGGTTTCTTCTTTTTACGGGGTGAGGCAGCTTGAACGGTGCGCCGGATATCCCGTTTTATTGACGCAAGTAGTCTGCGGGTCGAAACCTTCTTTATTTCGGTCTGTTTGCTCTTATCGTCCATCTGCGGAGATGCCTCTGTGACTATCATAGATGTTTGCAGCGTGTTTTCCGATGACGAAAAATGCCGCGAATTGCTTGAACGTTTGCGCTGGCCGCTTGGCCCTGAATGCCCCCGCTGCAAAACTCAGGAACTGGCCCGACTCAATCCCAAACTGCTCTACTGCAAGGACTGTGATTATCAATTCAGCGTTACTGCTGGCACAATCTTCCATGACTCGCACCTACCATTGCTGAAGTGGTTTACTGCTACGTTTCTTTTGTGCGAATCCCGCAAGGGCATGAGTGCTAATCAGATCAAACGGACTCTTGGAATCAGCTACAAAACAGCATGGTATCTCTGCCATCGTATCCGCAAGGCAATGGCGGGAGCACATCGCCCAATGCTTGATGGCACTATCGAAATGGATGAGACGTATATTGGCGGCAAACAGCGGGGAGCTACCAGCGCGTGGCGCAAGGGCAATCAGCACAAGAAAGAAGTTGTTATTGGCATCCGTCAACGCAATGGCGAGCTGAGATTTTTTCACGCTGAAGATGCGAAAACCGGAACACTCCAGAAGTACATTCAGGACAACATCAGCAGCGATGTCGATGTGATCGTGACTGACGATCTTCCCGCATATCAGAAGGCAGTCGGAACACATAAACATGAGACCGTCAATCACACTGCCAAAGAATACGTTCGCAAGGTGGACGATTTCTGCATTACGACGAACACCGTGGAATCCGCATTTTCGCTGCTGAAGCGCGGGATTATTGGAAGCTGGCACAAGATCAGCGCGAAACATCTGCAAGCCTATTTGAACGAAATGGAATTTCGTTTTAATCGCCGCAAGAGGGATGACCTTTTTCTGGATACGTTGCGCCATATGATCACTGCTGACCCGATGACGTTTGAGGATTTGACGGCTGAGACTGAGAAGGCGAGTTAGCTTCTCTCTCCGCTCTTTCGGCCTCTTTCTTCATCCTCGCTGTAATCCGATTGCCCATCTCAATCCAGCCGCGACTAAGCCTAGGCTCAAAGCCTAGCTTCCGTGAAACTTTGTCAATTACACTCCATCCCTGGTCTGGGATACGCGGCCTTCCGTAGTCTTCCCACAATTCCCGCAAAGCAGCGATCTCATCCTCTTGGACGTGAACACCGACAGGTTTATCTACCCTGTCCTTCTCCGTTCGCTTCCAAGTTACGAACATTCCAGTTCTTTCGCCCACTGCTTCGCCATGAGATTTTTCAGCAGCAAATTTTGCTGCTGCTACAGAGTAAAGGGTTTCTTCGAGTGAACTTTGTCTAGATTGGCCGAGCATGAGCAGCGTAGACCACGCAACCTCCGCTCCGCTGCCAATGGCGGCAACTCCCGCATATTTGTGATCGTGATCTCCGTACTTATCTATTGAATAGATCATCGTCGCGTATGGCGATTTCCCCCATCCGATCACCAGCAGTTCTTCATTAAATGAGTGTCTTTCAGACTCTAAGCTCTGCGACAATCGAGCAAATTCAGACTCCCCAAACTGCTTAACGCCAGCAGCAACAAATTGCTTCACGCTTATTCCCCAAGGTGCCAAAATGCGGCTTGCAAGCCACTTTTCTAGCCGCTCCTGATACGCTTTCGCAAACAGAGATTTAATGTTTTCTCGGGTTAGCTTTTGTCCCGGTGCGACATTGTGAAGTTCTTCGAAAATCATTTCCACGTTGGAAGGCACTCCGGCATACATGCAACACCAGTCATCTAGCCATATGAACTTTGAGAGCATGTTGTCCGCAGTCACAGGGCCATAAGACAGCAGTCCATCCGTGGCGCACACAACCTTGCTGCCCTCGTCGCAAGAGGCTGCTATGCAAACAGTCACAGGCGGTTTCTCCCATGGCCGCTGCTGTTTTCTAACGGTAGGCTTGAACTGTTGGAGCGGCCTAGGGCTAATCATCCCCTCGACCTCCTACTTTGGTCAAGTGAATAATCATCCCACTCGGTTAACCTCTCCAGCACAAATCGGGTCCCCAGAAAGCCCGATTTTGTTTTCTGGGGTGGAATGGCCAATTGCTAATTGCCAAGCGCTAATTGCTAGATTTTCAAAGAGCGTGGACACTTCAAAGTCCGAAGTGGCCAAAAGCTATTTACGTTAGCATGCTTTCAGCAGCGAATCACTTGCGAGTAAGTACACCAAGCCGGTACATGTCTTTTGCGACCCACTGCTGTTAATGCGGACGTGTCCGGATGACAAATGCAAGCGAATACTTGTTCATCGTCCCGCTTTTTTTGCAATTTAATCTTGGCAATTTTGGAATTTGTGGGCAATTTCTTCTCACTTTGTTCATCGTCCCGCGGTTTTTGTAAACGCACGCCGCCTCTGTCATCTCGTCTATGACGACAACGGCGCTTGTCAATCTAAAAAGGGAGTACGGGGCATACGCGCTGGAAACGCAGTCGCAAAACAAGCATCAACTGAATAAATTGCCAGTCGTTTGTTCCCATCTTTTTTGCCGTAGGCGCACGGGTCTGCAACCCCATCTCAGTGCCCGGCTTCAAACTGGTAAAGACGCCATTGCACAAAAATTGAATATTACTAAGCGTTTGTGGGAAGCGGGGAGCCGGCGCTGATTGAGGCATCCATGCGCAAACTTGCTATCGCGATCGCCCTCATCGTAGTTCTGCTGATCGGCGGGGCATTCATCGTCCCGCGATTGATTGATGCGAATCAGTTTCACGAGCAAATTCAGTCTCAACTGGAAAAGCGGCTGAAAAGACAGGTCACACTCGGGAAAATGAACCTAAAGCTCTTCCCGCTGGCTTTCAAGGTGGAAACCTTCACGATTGCTGAGGACCCTCGCTTTGCTACGGGCCGCCCGTTCGCCGCGGCAGACAGGCTTGCTGTAAGCGTCGAGTTCTGGCCGCTGCTGCACAAAAAGGTCGAAATCAAATCGCTTGAGCTGGATCGGCCTCTGCTGCGAGATCAACAAGGCGTCTGGAACGTTGCCACGCTTGGACATGAGCCGGCGCCTGCGCCAGGCGTTCCTGCACCTGCGCCGGCCAAAAAGACGACGTCACGTGGCCAGCAACAGTCAGCGCCTCAGTCCACGCCTACTCCCGCAGTCAGCACCGCAAAGCAACCGAAAGAACCTGGCGGTCAATTTTCAATGGCCAATTTGTCCATCGACGATGGACAAGTCGCGATTACCGACGCTCAAAAGCGCCAGTCTCGCGCGGTTTATGACCATATCGATTTTAGCCTCAGTGACTTCGCCCCCAACAAGCAGTTCTCCCTCAAGCTCACCGCCCATCTCCCTGGCGCGGGCAAACAGACCATCATGCTGGAGGGCAAAGGCGGCCCAGTTGAGCAGGCTGACATGCTGAATACGCCGTTCGATGGAACCCTGCGCATGGACCAGGTTTCCACCGGAGCGGCGCAGAAATTTTTGAATTCGCAGGCGCTCAACGGAATCGACTCTGTCTTGTCGGGTGACGCCAGGGTCACAACCTCTTCCGGAAAGCTTAGCTCAAGCGGTTCCTTCAAGTTAGACAACACGCGCATTCGCAAAATAAATGTCGGCTATCCGATTACGCTGAATTATGACGTAACCGATGACCTCACCAACGAGGTGATTCAGGTCAGCAAAGGCAATATCAAGCTGGGCGCTACGCCGGTAACAATTGCCGGAACCATCAATAGCAAGCCGAATCCCTCGCAAATTGATCTGAAACTTACAGCTGCGAACGCATCGATTGTGGAAATGGCGCGGCTGGCCTCAGCTTTTGGCGTTGCCTTTGATTCGGGCGCCGACGTAAAGGGCACGGTTAATGCCAATCTCCAGGCCCGCGGGCCCGCTGACAAACCGGCAATGAATGGGCAGATCTCCGCCAAAAATCTTGACATCAGCGGCAAAGACATTCCGCAACCAGTGCACGTGAATGACATTGAGCTCACGTTAACGCCGGATACAATCCGCTCCAATGATTTTGCCGCCAACGCCGGCTCAACCAGCGTCAATGCAAACTTCACACTCTCCAATTACAGCGGCAAAAACAGCACCATCAATGCCGCGTTGCGCGCCCCCAATGCCAAGTTGAGCGAAATCTTTGCGATTGCCACGGCTGCGGGCGTGAGCGCTACCAGGGGCGTCACCGGCAGTGGGACTCTGAACCTTGATGTGCATGCGCAAGGTCCAACGAAAAACATGTCCGCACTCAACTTCTCTGGCGCAGCTAAGATCAGCAATGCCCAACTCAGCGAGGTCATCGCAATTGCCAAAAATATGGGCGTAGCCGCCCTGAACGGTGCTTCCGGGGACGGAACTCTCAACCTGGACATGCATGCGCAGGGTCAGGCCAAAACTCTCGACTTCTCCGGCACGGGAAAGATCAGCAACGCCAACCTGAAGCTGCCCTCGATCAGCAAGCCGCTCGAGGTGCGAAACTCCGACATTCAGTTCAGCAAGAATTCTGTCACATTGCAGAATGTTTCCGCTGGCCTGGGACAGGCGACCGCAAATGGCGCGCTGACGCTCAGGAACTTTGACGCACCTGTAGTGCAATTCACGCTGAATGCCGGGGGGCCCGTGGGCGAAATCCTCGAACTCGCCAGGACTGCAGGTGTAAGCGCCGTTGAGGGCATGTCTGGCGATGGAACCCTGACTCTGGCTGTCAAAGGGCAGGGGCCGATCAGGAATACGTCGGCGCTCGACCTCTCCGGCACAGGAAAGATCAGCGATGCCAACCTGAAGCTGCCCTCGCTCACCAAACCGCTCCAGGTGCGAAATTCTGACATTCAATTCAGCAAGAATTCGATTCAGCTGCAGAACGTGAATGCCGGCATTGGACAGACAAACGCCAACGGCGTGCTGACGCTCAAAAATTTTGATGCGCCACAGGTCCAGTTCACGCTGAACGTCGATAAAGTGAATGTTGCTGAGCTACAGGAAATCTTTAACGCTGCACCGGCCCAGCCGAAACGCGCGGCATTGGAGCATGGCTTCTGGAGCCTGGTACCGAACGCTGAAGCGCAGGCGCCCGCCAATAACAATTCACAACCCAGCCTGCTCACCAAAATGACCGGCGGCGGCGCCGTAACGGTCGGCATGATCCAGTATGACGATCTAATTTTGAATAATGTCCATTCCAACGTGGTACTCGATCACGGCGTGATCAGGATGAATCCCGTTACGGCGGATGTTTACAACGGGAAGGAAAATGGCATTATCACCATTGACATGCGGCAACCGCAACCCGTGTACACCGTCAATTTGAAGACCGACAAAGTCGATGCCAACAAATTGATCTCGTCCGTCTCTGACGTGAAGCAGACGATCTATGGATCGCTGGCCTCGAACGTGAACGCCTCGTTCAGCTCAAGTTCAGCCAGCAACATTGCCCGCAGCCTGAACGGCAGCATGGCTATTAACCTCACCGATGGCAAGCTCATGAACATTAATTTGCTCCATGAGCTGGCATCGATCGGAAAGTTCCTGGGCGCTAACTTTGATGCCGCGCAAAACTTCACCAATCTCGCCAAGTTGACCGGTAATTTTGACGTGAAGAACGGCGTGGCGCAGACCAACAATCTGAATGCCGTGATCGACGGTGGGACGCTGGCAGCTGCTGGCTTGGTGAACCTCGCGGACCAATCGCTCAATCTGCGTGTAACAACTGTGCTGAAGAAGGAGCTTAGCCAGCAAGTGGGCGGCACACAAGTTGGCGGCTACATGAACACGGCCCTGGCCAACAATCAGGGTGAACTGGTAATGCCTGTGATCATTACCGGAACGTTCCAACATCCGCGTGTTGCTCCTGACGTTCAGCAGATCGCGCAGATGAAACTTAAAAACATGGTGCCCAATGCCGGGAACCCTGCAGAGCTAACCACTGGGATACTGGGCGCCGTTCTTGGTAAGAAAAATCAGGGCGGAACTTCTGGTCAGCCGACGAACGGACAATCGAAAGGTGGCATCGGCGGCATTCTGGATGCGATTACCGGGAAACAGCAACAGCAGAATCAACAAAACCAGCAACAACAGCAGCAGAGCCCGGCGGTGGGGAACAACGAAGGCCAGCAGCAACAACAGAACCAACAGAGTCAACAGAATCAATCGCAACAGCAGGAGCCGAACCAGCAGCCACAGCAAAGCATTCCCGCAGCCAGCACAAACCAAGAACAGGAACAGCAGACCCAGCAGAGCCAGCCTCAACAGCAGGCTAGTCCTGCTGCGGCCGACAATCAGGCCCAGCAACCCGCTGCTACGCCGACTCCTGCTGCTCCCACGATTGGCGACGTGCTGAATCAGGTGCTCAACAGGAAGAAGAAAGATCAGGCAACACCTACGCCTACGCCAACGCCGCCGCAGTAGATCTGGCAATTAGCGATTGGATTCCAGAAGAGAGTGAATCAGACATGTGCCCTTGGGATTTATTCCATCAGCCAACGTGAGCGCTAAGAATTGGCGAGAACCGGGCGGGCGTGCACTCGCCTTTTAGCAATTTCGAAGATCTCAAACAGCAACAGTGAGAACGAGATCGGTTGCACCATGGGGTTCAGCAAGGCAAAGGCGCCAAACCATTGGCTGAAAGCACGCCAGTCGCGGGCTTCCCTGGCTCGGGACGCGTAAAGCGCCAGAAGAAACGCTAGGAGAATGGAGATAATGAGCTTCTGCGCTTCAATGATCAGTAGTTGCACTGGCGCTTGAACCACTTCAGCCAGAAGAACCCAATGAATGGCCCACAGCAGCAGCGGCGCGACTATATAAAAGAGAACGGGGCCGTTCTGGTTCTGCAGTTTTGTCTGCTGATTGACAGCCGCGGTTGCCATGGCGTGGTCAATTCTAAATCAGGCGCTCTTGAGAACCAGGTTCCGGCAGGGTTTCGTTTGCCGGACATCGAGCTGCAGCTTCCGCACACTTTTCCTCGAAGTAGCTTTGGATGGCCTCAGGCGTATCCACCAGATCCTGCGGGAAGGCGATGCTGATGCCATAGATGAAGTCGCAGGCTACTTCAGTTCCGTGCAGAACAATCTGCTTACCACGCAGCTCGAAGCGCGAGAATCGATAACCGGCGGCAGCGATCTCAGGTGTCCAGTGCTCTTTAAAAAGCTGGTCATGGCGTTCGACGAAGGCGACGTAGCGATAGCGCTCGAATATCCCGGCAAAGCGAGCGTTCAATTCTGTTTCCGCGGATTTCTGCACGCCGAGCAGCTTTGAGGTTTTTCCTGAAGTACGCATTGGCCTGGGCGCAAACTGAACGAGCATCATAACCGAGATTCCGGCCGAATCTTCCTTCTATTCAACAAGATTAGCGGGTTTAATGTCTGTCTGGCGGCGCGGCTTTTACGAATGGTGGCTCTGCTATCCTGAAGGTTATCCCGCCATGCCTCCCATCATCAATGCCCAGGACATCAGCAAACGCTTTGGCGCTGCGCCGCTTTTTGAGCGGATCAGGTTCACGGTTTCTGAGGGCGATCGCATTGGCGTGATTGGGCCGAACGGCTCCGGGAAGTCGACGCTGTTGCGTATCCTTGCCGGCGAGATGGATCCGGATTCGGGCGAGGTGGCCACACGCAAACGCACGCGGCTGGCTTATGTGGAGCAGCAATCTGAGTTCGCGGCCAGGGACACGGTAAGGTCAGTGATTGAGCGTGCGCTGGTACGGGCGGGAGTGGCAAGTGAAGAGCGGGAAGGCAGGCTGGTGGAGTCGCTGGGGCGGGTCTTTTCTTCGAAAACCGCTCGACAGCAATTTTCGTCACAAGATCCTTCTGCTCCCGGGACATTCAATATCTCCGCGGCTTCCCTTTCCGGCGGCTGGCGCAAGCGACTGGCCATTGTGGAAGCGTTGGTGCAGCAACCTGATGTTCTACTCCTGGACGAACCGACGAACCATCTTGACCTTGAAGGCATTGAGTGGCTGGAAGAGTTGCTGGCTTCCGCAAGCTTTGCCTGCGTGGTGGTAAGCCATGACCGCTACTTCCTTGAGAACGTGGCAACGGAGATGGTGGAGCTGAGCCAGGCGTATCCGGATGGGTTGCTGATGGTTCCGGGAAACTACACGGCGTTCCTGGAGAAGAAAGAAGAATTTCTGCGGGCGCAGGAGCGCCACCAGGAAGCGCTGGAGAACCGGGTGCGTCGGGAGATTGAGTGGCTGCGGCGCGGAGCCAAGGCGCGTACGCGCAAAGCCAAAGCGCGGATTGACAAAGCGAATGAGCTGATCAGCGAACTCGGAGATTTGAACGCGCGTACACGCACAGCGACGGCGGACATTGATTTTTCTGCCACGGAGCGCAAGACCAAACGGCTGATTGAACTGGACGGCGTGAGCTATGAAATCGACGGGAGGACGTTATTCAGCGGCTTGGATTTCCTGCTGACGGCGGGCAAGCGCGTGGGGTTGGTTGGCCCGAACGGCAGCGGAAAAACTACTCTGCTTCGCCTGCTCAAAGGCGATCTTGAGCCAACTTCCGGAGAGATTCGTCGGGCGGATTTTCTGCGCATTGTCTACTTTGACCAGAACCGGCCGCTGCCGCAGGACGTCACTCTGCGCCGGGCGCTTGCGCCGGAGAGCGATTCGGTGGTTTACCAGGACCGTGTGATCCACGTGGCGGGATGGGCGTCGCGCTTTCTGTTTACGAGTGAGCAGTTGAACCAGCCGGTCTCACGGCTTTCCGGTGGCGAGCGAGCGCGGGTGTTTATCGCGCAGCTCATGCTTCAGCCGGCGGACGTTTTGCTGCTGGACGAGCCGACCAACGACCTGGACATCCCGACGCTGGAAATACTGGAGGAAAGCCTGCTGGAGTTTCCGGGCGCGCTGGTGCTGGTAACACATGACCGCTACATGCTGGACCGGGTTTCCACGGTGGTGCTGGGGCTGGATGGACAGGACGGCTCGGGCGTGTTTGCGGACTACTCGCAGTGGGAAGTGTGGATGG
>DASUBD010000144.1:0-2458 GCA_035763445.1 Candidatus Angelobacter sp. | reverse complement strand
CGATATTTTTAAAACCTGCCCGGTGGTTCTATTGGACGGCCCTGATTCCAGGCAGAAGGTGTTCGCGTGCAATGATGTGGCGCGACGCGAAGGAATCGCAATTGGGACGACAAAAGCCCAGGTGAAAGTCCTGCCTGGCGTCGTCATGCGGAAAAGGCATTCCGAAAAAGAAGCAGAAGCGCAGGCAGCATTGATTGATTGTGGCTACGCATTATCTTTCAAGGTGGAATCAACCTGCCCGGGAACCGTGATTGTGGACCTCTGCGGGGCAGAACGGCTGATGGGTTCACCACTTTCAATGGCGGGCCAGTTTGTTCAGCTGGCAGCACAATGCAATCTACAAGGGCGGGTAGCTATCGCCGCAAATCCTGACGCTGCGCTGCATGCTGCCCGAGGGTTTGAAGGAATCACAATCATCCCGGCCGGTACAGAGGCCGCTACGCTGGCATCGCTTTCCGTGGAGATATTGAACCCCGATCCTGAAGCCCTGGACACTCTTCTGAATCTTGGCATCAGCGATTTCAAAGCATTGGCCCATCTTCCAGCAGTCTCCCTCGTCCACCGCCTCGGACAAAAAGGTCTCTATCTGCAACAACTGGCACGCGGTAGCACCCATCGCGAGCTTGTTCCCTCTGTCCCCGCCGGACAATTCAAGGAAAGCATTGAGCTGGAAGAGCCTGTGGAGTTGCTTGAACCCCTCTCTTTTGTATTGAACCGTTTGCTCAATCAGTTGCTGGCCCGGCTAAGGGCAAGATCGCTGGCAACAGACCACATCCAGGTCAACCTTGGGCTTGAAGTTCATTCTGAACGGCAATTGCGCTCTGCTCCACCGGCTCTGGCCAAAGAATCACCGGTTCACCAAAGAACATTGACATTACCGGTCCCAACGCAGGATGCACAGTTGTTTTTGAAATTGCTGCAACTGGATCTTGCAGCTCATCCGCCAATGGCTGCGGTGAAGAAGATTTTCATTGAAGCCTTTCCGGCGCGCCTCAGGTTTAACCAGGGTGGACTGTTTCAACCGTCTGCACCCGAAGCGGCAGAGCTGGAAGTGACACTTGCGAGATTGCGGGCAGTCACCGGAGAACGCGATGAAGAAAGCCGTCTCCGTGTAGGATTTCCGGTAATCAGAGACACACATAAAGCAGACAGCTTTGATCTGAGGCAATCGAGTGCTTCAGACCGCAAAGAGCGAAGTTTGCAGGGATCTGAGCCAAATCTTGCCTTGCGCGTTCTTCGGCCACCATTAAAGGTCCGTGTCGAGCTCTCGGATGACGAGCCAAGTGCAATCATCATTCATGGCAAACGCAAAAGAGTGATCCATGCTTCAGGCCCATGGAACAGGAATGGAGCGTGGTGGAATGGAAAAGAAGAATGGAGTTATGAACAATGGGACCTGGAGCTTGATGCGCAGGGGACGCTTCTTTATCAGGCTTTTCGAGATTGCCGGTCTGGAAGCTGGTTCTTAGCAGGGCTTTATGATTGAACACTCAACAGCCGGCGCTCAGAACAACCATCGTTCGTGCCGCACAAAAAACTGCCGCTGATTTTTGCCACGCCTGCAGCACTGCTGAAGCCCCGCCCTTCAAGCAGGCTTACGGCACTGCTTGTCTAAAAATTGTTATGGCCAGATGCCGCGTGACTCCGTCGCTTTGGCTACGCGATCAATGGCCAGAATGTACGCTCCAGTCCTCATGTCCACCTTGTATTCTTTCGCCGAATCGTAAACATCGAGGAAAGCCTTGCCCATGATCTTCTCCATCTTGCGGTGAACTTCGTCCACATCCCAGAACAGCTCCTGCAGATCCTGCACCCATTCAAAGTAAGATACGGTGACGCCGCCGGCATTGGCGAGGATGTCAGGAAGCAGAAACACTCCTTTCTCATGCAGGATCTTGTCGGCGCCCGGAGTTGTGGGACCATTGGCCGCCTCGGCGATGATCTTCGCTTTTACCTGGTGCGCGTTCGCCAATGTGATCTGGTTTTCCAGCGCCGCGGGAACCAGCACATCGCACTTGAGTGCGAGCACCTCTTCGCCGCTAATGGGCTTTGCGCCGGGAAATTTCGCTACCGAGCCGGTCTTATTCTTGTACGCAACCACCTTTGGTATGTCTAAGCCCTTCGCGTCAAAGATGCCGCCCTTGGAGTCAGTTACGGCAATCACCCTCATGCCGATTTTATGCAGCAGCTCAGCGCCTATGCTTCCCGCGTTGCCAAAACCCTGGATGGCTGCTGTCGCTCGTTGATGGTTGATTCCCAGCACTTCGCAGGCGCAGCGTATCACGTACACGCACCCGCGAGCTGTGGCCTCATGCCGGCCCAGTGAGCCACCAAGATACACCGGCTTGCCCGTGACCACACTCGGCACACAGTGGCCGCGCGTCATGCTGTAGGTATCCATGATCCAGGCCATCACCTGCGCGTCTGTGTAAACGTCAGGCGCAGGGATGTCGCGGTC
>DASUBD010000143.1:0-5332 GCA_035763445.1 Candidatus Angelobacter sp. | reverse complement strand
GCAGGTGAGAGGAGCGTCACACCGCATGGCAGAGTTGATTGACGATCTCCTCAACCTGTCTCGCGTGAGCACGACGGCAATGCACAAGGAGCAGGTTGACCTTGCAGCTATGGCGAAGCAGATCATGCAGGACCTGCATCGCCGGGAGCCTTCGCGGGATGTGCAGTTTGTGGCAGCCGAATGTCCGCAGGCGGAAGGTGATCCGCGGCTGATGCAGATCGTGCTTGAAAACCTGCTGCGTAATTCATGGAAGTACACGTCAACGCACGCGTGGGCAAAAATTGAATTTGGATGCGAACAACGTGGCAATGCCAGCGTCTACTTTGTTCGCGATGACGGAGCCGGCTTTGACAGCCGCTACGCCGACCGGCTTTTCAAACCCTTTCAGCGTCTTCATTCGGCGTCTGAATTTCCCGGAACAGGAATCGGCCTTGCCACAGTGCAGCGCATTGTTCAGCGTCACGGAGGCGATGTATGGGCTGAAAGCAAACTGGGCCAGGGCGCTACGTTCTTCTTTACTGTTGGTCCGCAACCGCAGATCATGACGCAGAGAGAATCAAGAATCGCTATCTGATCGTGACGTATGCACCTTGTCTTTCCTCTTCATCGGTACGCCACCAGGAACATTCGCTTATAAGGAAACAGGACCTTGCTGTCTTCGTCTGCGGGATACGCTCGCTCAAATTCTTTCAGGCAAAGGTCTTCAAAACTTTTGCGCTCTCCATCATCCGTGAGGCGCTCCAGGTATCCTCGCATAGCGGTACTGCGCAGCCATTCAAGGATGGCCCTGGGTCCGTCAACAATCTGCAGATACTCTGTCTCCCAGAAATTCATCGACGCGACAATTTTGCGCAGCACATCGTAATAGAAGCTGATTGCCTCCACGTGAACTCTTTCTGAAGCGCTGTCCAGTCGCCCAGCCCAGCGCGGGTCGGCAGCCACTTTCTTCATGGCCTGATGCGCGGGCGAGTGGAAGTTGTTTGGCATCTGCACAGCCAGCGCTCCGCCCCGCGCAACCGCATTGAGCAATCGCGGAAAAAGCACTGCGTGATCCGGAACCCAATGCAGCGCCGCGTTGCTGAAAACCAGATCATAAGTTCTCTCCGGCTTCCAGTTTTCAATTGAGCTGTGAATCCATTTCCATCCGGAATGGCTCTGCCGCGCCTGCTCCAGCATGCTGGCTGAACTGTCCAGCCCGGTGATCTCCGCCTGCCCCCAGCGACGATGCAGTTGTTCTGTGCTGTTGCCCGTGCCGCAGCCCAGATCAATGATCAACTCCGGATGATCCAGTTTGATCTGTGCAATCAGGTCGGCTGCAGGCCGCGCCCTCTGGTCAGCGAACTTCAGGTAAAGATTCGGATCCCACTCCAGCGTCGCGGATGTGTCGTTCCTTCTCATACACCGCTTTTCATTACACTGAAACAGCCTTTGCTTTCTCCGCCTCAATTGCCTTGAGCATGTCTTCATTCTTGTCAAACTTGAACCAGGTACGGCCGCGCTCTTTGGCAATGTTCTCTTCCACGCGAGTCAGGCATTCAATATCGCTTTTGTCCACCACCTGGATATCCCTGCCTTCCAGTTCGCGCCGTATCTGCTCAGCGGACACGGCCCCGCCCTCAGGCGCGCCTTCCAGATACTTGATCACGTGCGCCGCGCCAACTTCGCCATCATGCCGGGCGATTCCCACCAGCCCGTCACTCGCCTTCCTTGCCCAGCCCACGGCGTACATGCCGGGAATGATTTTCCCTGTTGCCGGATCAAAAATCTCGTACGCCGGAGAGCCTTTGGGGTCTTCGCCCAGATTCGGATTGGTGACATACATGTCTTTGTTGTACGGCAGCCCCAGCGCCGGATCGGCTACGTCGCCGATGGCGAAGATCATTGTGTCCACTTCAATATCAGCCGTTTTGTCCGTGGCTTTGCAGGCAATGCTGCCATCGCGCTCAGATAAAACGTTCTCCGTCACTGTCAAGCGGCAGATGCGGCCATTCGCGTCAGCATGGATCTCTTTGGGCTGGCACAGGAAGCGGAAGCTGAATTTGCCGCCCTGAATTCCGCCTTCCGGAGCGGGCTTCTTCAACACGGGGAAAGTCTCATCGGCGAGCTTGCTCGTATCCTGCCCCACGGCTGAAAGCTGCGGCTTGATGCGCTCAAGCTCCTGCTCAAACGCTTTCCGGTCAAAGTGGTTCTCAACGTAGTTGAATTCCTTGGCGTCAAACTTGGCCTCAAACGGCCCGCGACGCGCCACCACAATCACTTCTTCCGTCGTCTTCGCGGAGTCATCAATCAGCAGCCAGTGGACAATATCCACCATCACATTGCCCATGCCAATCACGGCCACTCGCTTGCCCACTGAAAAATCCTGGCCGGTATAGATGGGCAGCAGGTTGTAGTTGTAGACAAAGTCCTTGGCCGGATACACGCCCTTCGCCTTCTCGCCGGGAAGGCCCAGCTTCTTCGTGCCCTGCGCGCCCACCGCAAACACAATCGCGGTGGGGGCCCACTTCTTCAAATCATCCACCGTCACGGCCGCGTCTTTGCTCACAGGCACGTTGCCAAAATAATGCACGTTGGGCAGGCTCAGCACCTTGGCAAACTGCTTCCGCAGCCCGAACTTCATTTTGTCTTTGGTCGGATAGATGCCGTATTCCGCCAGTCCTCCCGGCTTTACGTCGCGATTGAAGATGATGGTCTGGTGTCCCGCCTGGGCAATCTTCTGCGCGGCAAAAAGGCCTGCGGGTCCTGCGCCAACGACGAATACGGTTTTCACGTGCGTCTCCTCCAAAGGTTGACAGACAGGAATTCCCCGGGCATGCAATCTGCCTTCCGCGCCCTGGTCTTTTGCTGCTGTTCCTGCCTGCGGCTATTATCCACTACCTAAGTCTCGCCAGCCACAGAGTTATTCATGGCAATTCTGGATTCCTCTGTGTCTCCGTGACTCCGTGCTAGATGTTCTCCTTTTAGCAATTCGTATAGTTCGCGTCAGTTCGCGGCTGATGTCGCTTTTCAGATCCGCGTTGATCAGCGTTTATCCGCGGCAAATTGTTTTTCCTTTTCCCCGCGCTTTCGTGGTGCGTGTTCAGTTCTCCCCATCCACCGGCATTTTGGCAAACGCCTCATACACCTTCCATCGTTCTTTCACGTCGCGTTGGGCCAGAGCCAGAAGTTTTTCAGCGTCCTCCGGGTGGCTCTGCTTCAATGACGTATAGCGGGCCTCGTTGTAAAGATAGCTTTCCAGCGGAATCGAGGGAGCCCTTGAATCCAGTTGCATGGGATGTTTGCCCTCGTGCGCCAGATTCGGATTGAAGCGGAACAGCGGCCAGTGTCCCGACTGGACCGCCAGCCTCTGCTGTTCAAGCGAATGGCTCATGTCAATTCCGTGCGCGATGCAGGGTGCGTAAGCAATGATGAGTGATGTGCCTTCATAAGCCTCGGCTTCATTAAAGGCTTTGAGCGTCTGCATGTCTCCCGCGCCCATGGCCACGCGCGCCACGTAGACATTGCCGTACGCTAAGGCCATCAGGGCCAGATCTTTCTTGGCTTCGGGTTTGCCGCCGGAAGCAAACTTGGCTACGGCGGCCCGCGGAGTCGATTTGGACGCCTGTCCGCCGGTGTTGGAATAAACCTCGCTGTCCAGTACCAGGATGTTTACCTTGCGACCGGAAGCCAGAACATGGTCCAGTCCGCCGTAGCCAATGTCATAAGCCCAGCCGTCGCCGCCCACGATCCACACCGCACGTTTCACCAGCGCGTCAGCAACGGCCAGCAAATCTCGTGCTTCAGAGTTCTCTTTTCTCAAGGGCTCAAGCTTTTCTTTGAGCAGCTTCACGCGCTCGCGTTGCGCCCGCACTCCGGCTTCGCCGTGCTGGTCGGCATCAAGCAGGTTGCGGGCCAGCTCTTCGCCAATCAGAGGAGCCACGCGGACCACCAGGTCGCGGGCGTAGTCAGTCTGCTTTTCCTGGGCCAGCCGGATTCCTAATCCAAACTCCGCGTTGTCCTCAAACAGTGAGTTTGCCCACGCGATGCCGCGCCCATCCTGATTAAAAGTGTAGGGAGTCGTGGGCAGGTTGCCGCCGTAGATGGATGAACAGCCGGTGGCGTTCGCAACAATAGTGCGGTCCCCAAAAAGTTGCGACATCAGCTTGAGATACGGTGTCTCACCGCAACCACTGCATGCTCCGGAGAACTCAAACAGGGGCTGCAGCAGCTGCACATCTTTCACCTGGCTGAAGGAAAGTTTTTCCCGATCAAACTCTGGCAGCGTAAGAAAGAACTCCCAGTTCCTGCTTTCCCGCTCCCGGATGGGCGGCTGCGGCGCCATGTTGATGGCTCTGTGCTCCGGCTCCGTCTTGCTCTTTGCCGGACAAGCTTCCACGCACAGTGAACATCCGGTGCAGTCTTCCGGCGAGACCTGCAGCGAATATCTCATCTCGCCCCTGTCTTTCCAGCGTGCTGGAGCTGAAAGAAACCACTCCGGCGCTGCAGTAAGTTTGTCTGCATCGTAGACTTTCGCGCGGATCACCGCATGCGGGCAGACTAAAACGCACTTGCCGCACTGGATGCACAACTCCTTGTCCCATTCCGGAATCTCCAGAGCGATGTTGCGCTTCTCAAATTTCGCCGTGCCGCTGGGGAACGTTCCATCCAGCGGCATTCTGCTCACGGGAAGCTGGTCACCGTTGCCCTGAATGATCGGACCAATCACATTGCGCACAAACTCGGGCGCATCCACAGGCACCGGCGGGCGCAGGTCAAAGTGGCTGGCTGCCGTCTCGGGCACTTTCACCTCGAAGAGGTTCTGCAGCGTCTTGTCCACCGCATCAAAGTTTTTCTGCACCACAGCTTCTCCACGCTTGCTGTAGGTCTTGCGGATGGCCCGTTTGATGGCCTCAATCGCCTGCTCGCGCGGCAGCACGTTGCTGATGGCGAAGAAGCAGGTCTGCATGATGGTGTTGATGCGCACGCCCATGCCGGTTTCTTTCGCCACTTTGTACGCGTCAATCACGTAGAACTTCAGCTTCCTGCCCATGATTTCCTGCTGAATACTCCCAGTCAGCTTCTCCCAGACATCATCCGGGCCGTAGAGACTGTTCAGCAGAAAAGTGGCGCTGGGCTCCGCGTACTTGAGCACGTCCATCCGCTCCAGAAACGCGAACTGGTGGCATGCCACAAAGTTGGCCTGCGTGATCAGGTAGCTGGAGTGAATGGCCCTGGGGCCAAAGCGCAGGTGAGACGTGGTGAGCGAGCCGGACTTCTTTGAATCGTAGACAAAATAGCCCTGCGCATAAAGTCCGGTATCTTCGCCGATGATCTTGATGGAATTTTTGTTCGC
>DASUBD010000142.1:0-3399 GCA_035763445.1 Candidatus Angelobacter sp. | reverse complement strand
CGGAGCCGTAGGGGTGGAATTTGCGTCCCTGTATCGCTCGTTCGGCAGCGAAGTCACCGTCATTGAGATGCTGCCCCGGCTCGTTCCCGTGGAAGACGAAGAAGTCAGCAAAGAATTGCTGCGCAGCTTCAAGAAGAAAGGCATCAGCTGTTTCGTCAACACCAAGGTTGAGAAGGTGGAAAAAACCAGGAACGGCGTGACTGTCAGTTTCACCCCGCAAGGCGAGCAGCAGCAGAAACTCGAAGCCGAAAAAGTGCTTATTGCTGTTGGCCGCGGGCCGAACACGGAAAAGATCGGGCTGGAGAAGACTCCCAACATCAAGACCGAACGCGGGTACATTCATGTAAACGAATGGATGCAGACGGGAGAATCCGGCATCTATGCCATCGGTGACATCGTTGCCGGGTACCCGCAGCTTGCCCACTCAGGATCCATGTGCGGTATTGTTGCCGTCACGCATATTGCCGGAAAACCCGCCAAGCCAGTCAACAAGCTCCGCATTCCCGGTTGCACCTACTGTGAGCCCCAGATCGGCAGTGTTGGCCTCACGGAAGCCAAAGCCAAAGAAGCCGGGCATCAGGTAAAAATAGGTAAGTTCCCCTTCACTGCCAACTCCAAGGCCAGCATCATCGACAACCATGAAGGCTTCATCAAGGTCGTTGCCGACGCCAAATTTGGTGAGATCCTGGGCGTTCACATCATTGGACCCGTGGCAACAGAGCTGATCGCGGAGTCGGTTGCGGTAATGGAACTTGAGGGCACCGTAGAGGACCTGATGTTTACTGTCCATGCCCACCCGACTGTGTCTGAAGGCATGCTCGACGCGTTTAGCCTGGTGGAGGGCAAAGCGATCAATATTTAGCTTCGAGTGACCGCGACACTTAGGTGTCGCGGTCGCCTCAAATCTACTGCACCTTCCATCCATCGTCGAACTTCACCAGATGGGCCTCGTATTCTCCCGTAGTTGCGAATCCCTCCTGCCCGGGAACTGCGAACATCATGGGACTTTCGACATCAGGACATGTGCCTGAATTTGCACTTGTCATGTATTTGTTGCAAAAATCCGACCCCACAGTCATGTCCTTGCCAAACTCATTGAGTTCGACTACGAGAGCATACTTGGCTAGCATTGCGGAGTTGGAGAGTTGCGCAAGGCCGGTTACCTCCACACGCTTTTTCTCTCCCATAGGAACAAGATAAAACTCGTAATTGCACCCGCCAACTCCGCCCTGGTGCGGGTTCGCCCCCAGCTTTTGAAAGAGGTCCTTGCCTTTGCTTGTAAGTTCAACACTGCCGCTCGGGTTCACATCAGCCCAGCCGCGCTCGCAGCATTAAACCGTAAATGGCGGCATTGGCATCTCCGCCGCAACGCTTCGTGCGTCCAATCTCAATTTCAGCATTAACCGGTTTTGAGGTAATAAGCACGCCGGTGTTTTCGATGATGGTGGCTACATCAGAACGCGACGGCTGGCTCGAACAGCCAGCCATCAGGAACATGGAAAGACTCATCAGCAGGATTTTTTTCATAGGTAAGTTTGAGCAGCAGGTATTCTGCCCGAGAGTTCCTGTCTGAACAAGCAGAACTTTTAAAACCCGCAACGGCAGCTCAAGATTCTGGTCCGGAATTGGTCCCGTTTTAACAGATTGGGGAATGCCAGCAACCCTTCAGACGGCTGCACGAATCAATCAACACGGAGGCCTCCATGCCCATTGATCCGGTTTGCAAGATGCACGTGAATATTGCTGATGCAGCCGCCAGCCTCGACTACCACAATGAGACGGTCTATTTCTGCTCTGTGGATTGTGAGAAAAAATTCGAGAAGGACCCTGACGGCTACATGGACGACATGACTGACGAGGAGCAGATAGCGAGTTAGCGTGGCAGCACTCACAGTCAGTACTCAGTCACGTACGTGTCTTCATCGCTCTCAAGTTTCTGTAATCATTTAGAGAACATGCGGGTGCGCACGTTCGGTTTGTACAGCAGGTTTCAGGGCTGAATGCTGACGGCTGATTGCTGAGTGCTCCCCCAAAGCATTTACAATATCCCTGTGTCCCTCCGCGTTATCAACGTCATCTATCTTGGCCGCGTTGACTATTCCACTGCTCTAAATCTGCAAAACACGCTCGTCCATCTGGTCAAAGCAGGCCGCGCCGGACACACGCTGCTGCTGCTCGAGCATCCACCGGTGATCACGCTAGGCCGCAATGCCGGCATGCAGAACATTATTGCCTCACGCGACTTCCTCGCCAGCCAGGGGATTGAGCTCTTCGAAACAGATCGCGGCGGCGACGTGACCTTTCATGGTCCCGGCCAGCTTGTGGGATATCCTATTTTCAACCTCCGCGCCTTCGAGCCGCGCATCGGAGCCGTCGAGTTTGTTCGCAAGATCGAAGAATCGCTGATCCGCACCTGCGGCGACCTTGGAGTGGTCACCAGCCGCATCTCTGGATTGACCGGTGTGTGGACGGAAAACACGCCGCCGGCCAAAATCGCTGCTATTGGTGTGCACATCTCCCGCGCCGTCACTTCCCACGGCTTTGCCCTGAACGTCACCACCAATCTCGATTACTTCAAGCTTATCGTTCCCTGCGGAATTTCTGATAAGCCTGTGACTTCTCTGGCTGGAGAAATGGCGCGTTCATCCATCTCCAACCAGAAGCAGCCGCCCATCCTGGAGCAGATGGCCGAAATGGTTTCGCGAAACTTTGGCCGCGTCTTTGAAGCCCAGACACTCTGGCTGGAATCTCTGGATTCCCTTCTTGCTGATCTCCCCTCATCGGTCCTGACGGGAGAGGCTCCTGCCAACCAGGACACACCGGCCCGCGCCCCGGAAGACATTCGCCGTCTCGGCCACGAAGAAGACATCTACTTGGCGTGAAACAGCCCTGAGCAATTAGCCTCTCGCCATTATCCCTGCCAGTCGAAGAACCGCACACCGTTTCCCGGTTATTCCAGTTTGGCCTATCGCACAGATCACAATTCGGGCCAGCCTTTAGCTGTGCTAATTGCTAAGTGCTATTTGCTAATTGCTGATTCACAACTCGGCTGTCAGCACCCTACATCTAAGGGCGTAAGAGGACGCCGCACCCCCCACCATGCGCACAAGGTATTTTGAAGCTCGCAAGCAAGTTGCTCAGACCAGCGGCCTGCGGTTCTGGTTCAGCAGGTTCGCCAGCCGCACAGCCCAGCTTGTCGGCCATCCTTACATGTTTCTTGTTGCGGTACTGGTCATAGTGGCGTGGGCTCTCTCAGGTCGTATCTTTCATTACTCTGATACATGGCAACTCATCATCAATACCGGCACCACCATCATTACTTTTCTGGTGGTGTTTCTCATTCAGAACACCCAAAACCGTGACGCCAAAGCCATCCACCTGAAGCTGGATGAGTTGATC
>DASUBD010000141.1:0-11391 GCA_035763445.1 Candidatus Angelobacter sp. | reverse complement strand
AGGACCCGGCGTGCGTACCTGCGATTGACCAGACTTTCAATACGAAGGTCCCACTGCCTTGTCCTGAACAGAACCCGTTTGTTGTGAGGGTGGTACCGTAAACCGGGATCATTGCCTCGGAGTGCCAGCTGCAGACTTTGGCGGCCCTGTGCGGCCGCCTCACTGACTCGCCGCCTGCGAGTCTAAAATAAGCTGCAGAGCGAGCCATGTCCCTCCACATTGGCACTGCCGGATTTTCCTACAAAGACTGGGAAGGCATTGTCTATCCCGCCGATTTAAAGAAGAGGAAGATCCACCCGCTTGAATACCTGGCGCAGTTTCTGGACGCGTGCGAGATCAATACAAGCTTCTACGGACACATTCGTCCCAACATCGGCCGTGAATGGTGCCGCAAGACAACCGGCGTGAATCCTGAATTCGTATTCAGCGCCAAGCTGTATCAGGGATTTACCCATTGTCCGCGGGGGACCAGGCAGCCTTCACCATTCCAGTTGAAGGTTGATCCCAAAGAAGAAAAACTGGCGCGTGAAGGCCTGGACTCGATTGCCGCCGAAGGCAAACTCGCCGCGGTGCTGATGCAGTTTCCTATCTCTTTCAAAAACGCTGACGATACTCGCGACTATCTATTCGACCTTATTTCCCGTTTCAGTGAGTATCCCCTGGTGCTGGAAATCCGCCACTCCAGTTGGAACGATCCTGATCTGCTGTCCCGGTTGGCTGAGCACGGTGTGGGATTCTGCAATATTGACCAGCCACGGTTGGGCGCATCTCTGCGAGGCACGGAACACGTGACTTCGCCGGTGGGATATGTGCGCCTGCATGGGCGCAACTACAAAGAGTGGTTTCAGGCGGACAATCGGAACGATCGCTACAATTACCTTTATAAGCCTGCAGAGCTGAAGCCGTGGGCGGAAAAGATCCGAAGTGTGGCGGAACAAACCGTAAAAACCCTGGCCATTACCAATAATCATTACAAAGGCCAGGCTGCCGTGAACGCTCTGGAATTGAAAAGTATGCTCTCAGGCAGCAAAGTAAGAGTCCCGGAAACACTGGTGAACGCCTACGCGGATTTGAAGGATTTTGTACAGTAAACGAATTCATCACTCGCCCCTTTTGCGCTGTTGAAAATCACATTGACTCTATTTCAATCCGACGCGTTTCGGCGATTTTCCCGGTCCTTTCGCGATTCTCATGGTCCTTTTTAGCATTTTTAAAAATAGGAAAACGCCTGATTACCTAAGTTCCTTCTGTGCATTGGTCAGCTTCGCGGCGGAAAGCATCTTCATCCCGCGTTCATGGAGCATCAAAATAGGGCAGGTGAAATTATGGCGGATGCTGGATTCGTGATTGCTGCCGCGCTGCGAAAATTCACGGAAGACCTGCGTCTTCTGGAACGACAGCTTCAGACGGCGCCGCTGACAGATCTGGCTGCGCTGCACGAATTCCGGCAGGCGCTGGACGAGATGCGCATGACCGCCTGGACGGTAACTGAGCTGCACATCGCCCAAAGCGACCGGAAAGAAGCTCTCGCATCATTTCTTGCTGCTGAGCGCATTCGACGCTTTGCACAGATCATTCGCGACCTCTGCCGCGATCTGGAGGATCAGCAATTGACGTGGGGAAGCGGCGGAATTCAGACGCTGTTTGATTCTGTTACCGTGCTGCATTCCCGGCTGGAGATGCTGGTGGAGCAGCATCGTGCTCATTTCCGCGATCTGAAGGATGAGCAGGGCTGAGCCGCGGCCCAGTCCAGCTGCAAAGAAGGAAGCCTGCCATGGTAGCCCTCAACCCCGGTCGGCCTTCCGGCGATTGTTGTAACGCATGGTCACATTCATGAAAACCTGGCTGCCGGCGCTGTCAAAGCACATAACCAGCGCCTCCTGTTCTTCATTGCTCTTCTCTCCCTGCAATTCAGAATGGACGACGGGCGGGTTGATCTTAAACTGGAAGCCCTGATCATTCAGCGTGGTAATCGCGCTGCCAATAACCATGTTAGCCAATTCGCAAACCGTTTCACGAGCCACCTCTTCGCTGGCCGGCATGGGCGTACCTGCCAGATGGCTGGCAACTTTCGCTGCTGTTGCCGGATCCATGTCAAAGATGATCCGGCCTTCAATATCACCTTTGATGGTCACGAGGGACGCTACACCCTTCCGGCGGTAGGCCTCTTCTTCCATGGTGAGGTCACCAATGCTGGTAGGGGTTTGCAGCGTTTCTGCCAGTACGGCATCCGCAGCATTAATAAACGGCTGGATCAGCTCTAGTTTCATCGCGGACTAATTCTCCTGCATGGCTGCTGAAGTAATGACAGCGTCATCGCCCATCACGTACTTGATCACTTCGTACAGGATCTCCGGCTTAACCGGCTTCTGCACAAAATGCCGGGCACCCTTCTGTAGCGCAGCCACAATGTTTTCCTGATAGCCGACTGAGGACACCATTACCACGCGGGCTTCCGGATGCGATCTTACGATGCGCTCGGCCGCTTCAATGCCTTCCATTTGTGGCATGGTAATGTCCATCAGAACCATGTCGGGAGAAATTCTCTCGTATTCCGTGATGGCCGTGCAGCCGTCTCCGGCTTCGCCGACGATTTGTCCGCCAAAACTTTCCACCATTTTGGCGACGTTCTTGCGTGCAAACACCGAGTCATCTACCACCAGATAACGAATCGGTTTGCCGTCTTTGCGGGACAAAAAAGGAAAATGTTCCATACTTCTCTCCTTACAACTGCAAGTGGACTTTTTCTTCCTTTGCAATCCGTTCCGGACTGCAGTGGTTTACCAGCGCGTTGGCCAGCAATTCCAGCGGAACAACGCGAAGTGCAAAACCTCTCTCAATGGCTGCTTTTGGCATGCCGAACACCACGCAGCTTTCCTCCGTCTGCGCGATCGTCAACCCTCCAGCATGTTTGATTAATCCCATGCCGGCGGCGCCGTCATCGCCCATTCCCGTCATCAGCACGCCCATAGCGCGGTTGCCAAACTCCGCCGCTATTGAGCGAAACAGCACATCCACGGATGGCCGATGTCCGTTTACGCGTTCGTCATCTGACAAAAGCACGGTGCTGGCCAAAGGCATGCGCCGCAGCTTGATGTGTCTGTCTCCCGGGCAGATCAACGCCCGGCCCGCAATCAGCAGATCACCGGACTCTGCTTCCTTCACATCAATCGCGCAGCACTCATTGAGTCTGCGGGAAAACATTTCTGTGAATCCCTCCGGCATGTGCTGCACGATAACAATGGATCCGGGGAAATCCCCGGGCAATTGCGAAAGCAGATACTGAAGCGCATACGGTCCGCCCGTGGAAACTCCAATAGCAACAATCCTGGTGGGCTCCTTGCGTGAGCGCACCGCTGGCTTGCTGGGCTTGGGTCGCTCTATAAGAGCCGGCCGGGCCGCATTCTTGGTCTTTGTCTTTGATGCGATCTTGATCTTTTTGATGAGATCTTCCGCAATCTCATCCATGTGGGCTGAAGCGGCGTCGCGCGGCTTGGCTACAAAATCCAGCGCTCCAAGAGCCAGGGCCTTGAATGTGGCGCTGGCGCCTTCTGTGCTCAACGCGCTCACAATGATGACGGGCACGCGGTATTTTCTTGTGATCTGGCGCAGCGTTTCCATCCCGTCCATCCGGGGCATCTCCAGATCGAGTGTCACCACATCAGGCCGGAGATCTTCAATCTTCCGCAGGCCAAAAGCGCCATCCATGGCCGTGCCCACAACTTCAATGGTCTTGTCACGTTCAAGGATCTGTGGAATCAGCTTGCGCATCAGCGCAGAATCATCCACCACCAGCACTTTGATTCTGTCACTCACGCTGTGGCCCCCATCGTCAGCTGCATGCGTCCTGCGCGCGAAATTACGGTTGAAATATTCAGGATCAGGACGACCGTACCATCACCAAGGATGGAAGCACCGCTCACCAGGTCAGTGGCAACCAGATAGTCATCCAGGGCTTTGATCACCAGTTCTTCTTCACCTACCATCTGGTCCACCACCAGGCCGAATTTCCTGTCTGAAAGTGAAACTACAACCACAAACATGTTTTTCCTGCTTGCAGACTGAGGGCCCAGAGCGCGCAAATGAACCAGCGTCAGGATTTCATCCCTGAGCCGGATCACGTCATGTCCATCAACGCGATGCACTTCGCCCTGCGATGCCCTCGTGATTTCCACAACCGAAGCCAGCGGCACGGCATACATGCGCTCACCCACGCGGAAAAGCAGGGCCTTGATGATGGCGAGCGTCAGCGGCACGCGCAGGTAGAATGTTGTTCCTTTGGCTTCTTCCGTCTTGATGCTGATGGTTCCTTTAAGGCGATCAAGCACCGTCTTGACCACATCCATGCCTACGCCTCGGCCGGAAATGGAGGTTACGTGGTCAGCGGTGCTTAATCCCGGATGGAAGATCAGGTCCAGCGCCGATTGCTCCGTCATTTCGCCGGCTTCTGACTGCGTGAGGATGCCTTTCTCAATCGCCTTTGCCACGAGTCGGTCACGGTCGATGCCGCGGCCGTCGTCCGCTACTTCAATCACAATCTGGTTTCCCTGATGATATGCGGCAAGTCGGACTGTGCCCTGTGACGCTTTTCCAGCCTGAAGGCGCTCCTCCGGCAATTCGATTCCATGGTCTACCGAGTTGCGCACCAGATGCGCCAGCGGTTCGGCCAGCATGTCCAGGATACTTTTATCGAGATCGGTATCCTGACCGGTGATGACCAGGTTCACATCTTTCCCGCAGGACTTGGCCACGTCTCTCACCACGCGCGGAAAGCGCCGGAATAAATGCTCCACCGGTACCATGCGGATTTTCATGACCGACTTCTGCAGATCATTCAATACACGCGCCTGGAATGCCATGGCATCAGAAAAGCGCATCTTCAGCGGATCTTTTGGGAAACGCTTCTCAAACTCAGCCACGGTCTGGTGCAACATGCTCTTGGCAATGATCAACTCGCCCACCAGGTTCAGTACGGCATCAATCCGTTCCGCATCCACGCGTAGAAGATTCTCGATTTGCGAGAAGTTTGCTGCCGGCTGCTCGACGGTGCTGACTGCTGCTGGTACGCTTGCCGGGAACTTTTCTTCTGCAGCCACTTCGGGTGTGGTCTCTTCTGTGGCCATGACATGCTCAACGATGTCATGGACCTCTTCCCCGTCCTCTCTCTTTGAGACTTCCTCCAGAAGCAGTTCGCGAACCACCGAAGGGATCCGGCACTTTTTCTCCAGCCATTCACGCGGTTTTGCTGTGGCAATCAATGCCTCCACCACATCCACGTCTTGTGCCAGCGCGTCACTCTGCTCAGGCACAATGGCCAGAAGCTGCCCGCATTGCACCAGCACATTACGAACGAGCTGGAAAGCTGCCGCGCGCATCGGGCACTGAGGATCAATACTGAAGGCCACGTTGTACACGCTTTCGCCGCGCTCACGCGCGGCTTCCATGGTCAGCTCCTCATATTCACTCCAGGCGAAGCGCGCTTGAAGTTTGTAGGGAACACTTGTGGCGGGCTTGACTGTGAGCGCCTCAATCTGATCACGCAATTCATCGCCGGCCGGCAGCTGCATGTTGCCGCGATAAGCAGAGATCATTGAACTGAACGTATCCGCGGCCATCAAGACCACGTCAGCCAGAGATGCCCTGGCGATGGCGGCTACCTCGGGCGTCAAGGCGTCTTCGAGCAGGTGTGCCAGTTCACTCAGCTCCTGGAAACCGCACGCGGCTGAGTCGCCTTTCAATGTGTGCACAATGCGGCGCACCTGGCGCAGGGTTTCCGCGTCCTCCGGATGTTTTTCGAGTTCCAGCCCGTCCTCATTGAGCTTCTGCAGAAGTTCTGTGGCGCTCTCAAAGAACAGCTCGCGCATTTCTGCCGCGCGCTCATCGGAGAAGAAGTTCAACTGGCCACCTCAATCCTCTGGTATGCGGTGCCGTTGTTCTGGTGGATCATGCGATACCTGTCGGAAAGGCCGAACAGGCTTTCCGCGTGGCCGATGAACAGATATCCTTCGGGATTGAGGCAGCGATAGAACTTGTCTACCAATCGCTTCTGTTCCGCCTCGTCGAAATAGATCATTACGTTACGGCAGAAGATGACATCGTTGCGTTGCGGCAGGAATTCAGTTTTCAAATTGTGAAAATCAAAATGGACCAGCTCTTTCAGCGTCCTCTTCACCGTGTAGCGCTCACCTGTCTTATCGAAATAACGAAGCCGGAACGCATAATCCACAGACTCCATCTGTGTTTCCGAGTAGACGGCCTCCTGGGCGGCGCGCAGCACGCTGTAATTAATGTCTGAGGCCAGGATCTCTACCTTCCAGGGCGGCGGAATCAGGGGCTTGGGAACCGGCATGTCAAAGGGCAGGGGATTTCGGAGATAGTAATACGCCAGAGCATCACAGACCATCATGGCCATGGTGTACGGTTCCTGGCCGGTGGAACAGCCTGCGCTCCACATGCGGATGGCCCAGTCGCGACGCGCCTGTTTGCGGTGCAACAAGTCCTCAAGAATATTCTTTTGAAAAAGATCCAGCTGCGGCTTGTTGCGGAAGAAGCTGGTTTCATTGACTGTGAGGTTTTCTACCAGCGCCGCCAGTTCGGCTTTTCCGCCGTGGCTGGTCAAGAGCCTGTAATATCCGTAGAAAGTGTCAACACTGCAGGCTTTCAGCCGGCGCTGCAAACGGTCCTGCAAAAAATGCGCGCGGCGCTCGTCGAAATACATTCCGCATTCCTGATATACCAGGGTCTGCAGCAGCTTGTATTCTGCGTCCGTAATTTGTACTGGTGCTGTCGGTGTGCCCATGGTTCCCCGTAAATCCGTTACTTGTTCGTGCTCTCGCGGGTCCATCAACCCGTGCCCAGGGTGAAGCTTTTAGAGAGTGAAGCTCTGCGCTTCCGCCACCGGGCCTTGCATCTCACTCAGTTCGCCCAGACGGCGCAACTCGCCCTTCTGGAGCACTTTGGTCAAATCGATCATAATGATCAGCCGGCCCTGAAGTTTCCCTAGACCGGTAACATAATTGACATCTCTTTCGTCGAAGACCGGCGGCGGAGGTTCAACCAGCGTTTCCGGCAGCTTCAAGACCTCTGATGCCGCATCCACAATCAATCCAACCAGCTTGCCGTCCACCTCGGTGACGAGAATGCGATTTTTCTTGTCGCGAACGATCGTCTTCTCTCCGAAGCGCTTTCTCAGATCGAGAACGGAAACGATCTTCCCCCGTAAATTGATCACGCCTTCCACGTAGTCCGGTGAGTCCGGCACCGCAGTGATCTCCGGTACACGGACAATTTCATGCACCAGTCCGATGGGAACGCCGAACGTCTCGGCCCCAATGCGGAATCCCACGACATGTAGTTCGCGTGCCATGCTGTCTCCGGCTAGTTGAAGTCACCTGCTATGGCGTACTCAGGTTCATGAACGTGGCGGCGGGGGTGATCGTTTGTGGGCCGCGCGCCGTTGCGGCCGTTTCCGTTTGCTGCTGCTTCCAGAATGAAGCGGTCCATGGTCTCCAGCATCAGGCGGGACATTTTGGACATCTGCTCAGCCGAGGCCGCCAGTTCCGTAGATCCTGAAGATGACCTCTGCACCAGTTCGCGCATCTTTTCCATGGCGCGTACAACGGCCTGGGCTCCGGAGGCTTGTTCTTCTACCGATGAGTTGATCTCATGGGTAATTTCGTTGAGTCGCGTGGTAGCTTTGGCAATCTGTGCTGATCCGTGTGATTGTTCGTTGGTTGCAGCACCGATCTCCTGCGCGAACTTATAGACTTCCGCCACTACACTTGAGATTTTCTTGAGCGCGCTGCTCAAATCGCCACCGAGAGAAATTCCTTCGTTAACAATGTTGGTGCTCTTCTCCATATTGTCCACGGCCTTGCGAGCCTCTTTCTGGATGTTCTGGATCAAGTCTGAAATTTCCCTTGTGGATTGGGCTGACTTCTCAGCAAGTTTTCGAACTTCGTCGGCAACCACGGCGAATCCAAGCCCGTGCTCGCCGGCGCGCGCAGCTTCGATTGCGGCGTTCAATGCCAACAGGTTGGTCTGTTCAGCCAGATCGTCGATGACTTCAATAATCTTCCCGATATCGTCTGCGCGCTGGCCCAGAGCGGAGATGATGTCTGAGGATGAATTGATGGCCTGATTGATTCGGCTGAGCCCGTCGGTGGCTTTTTCCATCGTGTTGATGCCGCTGTGGACTTCATCGCGGGAGCGCTGAGAAATGTCGAGCAGGACCTTTGCCGTATCCGCAACCCTCTGGATGGAGGCCACCATCTGGTCAATGGAAGCTGAGGTCTCGCTTACATTGGACGCTTGCATCTGCGTGCTCTTCACCATGTTTTGCACGTTGATGCTCATTTCATGCATCGTGCTGGTGACTTCATCAATTGCAGAAGCCGCCTGCACGCTGATCTTGGCTGATTCGTCAGACGCGCTTGCGACCTGATTGGAGCCGCTAGCCACCTGCGCTGCGCTGTCGCGAACATTTTTCACCAGGTTACGGAGTCCATACGTCATCTCACGAAAGGCCTGGCCGAGGGTGTCCCGGCTGGAGCGCGGGTTGATTTGGACGGAGAGGTCGCCTCCGGCAATGGACTCTGAGTGGCCTGCCATCTCCCGCAGATACAGCACCATTTTTTCAAACGCGGCAGCAAGCTGTGCGGCCTCGTCCTCGCCCCTGATTTCAAGTCTGGAATCGAGGTCGCCGGTATTTGAGATCTGGCCCGCGACTGCAATCAGCTGGTTCAACGGATCAGTGACAGACTTGGATGCCTTCCAGGCAATGAAGCTACCCACCAGCAGCATGAGTACCAGTCCGCCCGAGGTAATCACCACGACGATTGTGCCCGCGAGTGTATCGGATTTGTTGGCGTTCTCAACCGCGGTTGTCATGATGGCGTCCAGGGCGTGCAGGGGCTCCTCTTCCTTCTTTTGTTCTGAACCGGGGTTGTGCTGCAGATAGTCAATGGAAAGCTCAGCCATCGTGGAGCTGCCCGCATCCACTTGCCGCCGCTTATCCACCAGCGGCGTGGCGAAGTTGGTGGCCCAGTCACGCTCAATGTCCCTTACCTGTTGCAGTAGTTCATTGAAGTGCTGCTTGTCATCCGGGTTCAGGTAGGCTGTGGTTTCCTGTGTTTTGCTGATCAATTGTTCGACGTCAGCAAGGCCTTTGAACAATGCATCTGACTCGCGGGTGTCACCATTGAGCAGAAAGTTGCGCAGGTGAAGGCGATTGTCACGGATGGCGCGGTCCATTTCCGCTCTTTGCTGCTGCATGGCAATGGCCTGCCTGTAGGTCTGGCCGGTGTTCCGGGCGTGCCAGACCGCCCAGATGTCGCCGATGAAGCAGATAATGACAATGCAGAAAATTGCTCCAAAGCCCCCGTATAGCTTCCCGCTGATGGTTTTTCCAAGTTTCATTGTTTCTCGCCTCCACGTCACTGCCTCGCGGCAGGAGCGTGTTAACCTTTGGGGCGGCTCTTACCGTTCTTGCTTAAGCTGTTGCCTTGTCGCGGTTCATACACATCTGCAAATCTCCGGTGACGCGCAGGGCAATCCCCGCCGAGAGAAAGTGCAATGCCGCTGCCATGTACTCGCAGGCATAGTACCTTCGTACTATGAAGGTGGTAAGTTGTTGAAAAACGATGGGTTGCTGAAGACATGACGCATTGCTCCAGCGAGTTCATTGCTAAGCGGATGCGGTGATTACGTCTCAAACGCCCGGAAACAGCAGGGTTTTCGTCTCACCATGAGACAGCTAAGGTTTGTGCTCTGAATTCCTGCCTGAGGTTTTGCTTATTGACTCAAAATGAGATTCCAGAGTACCTTCACGCCATACCACAAGTGAAACCGAGCCGGAAATCCGTAGCCAAACGCCCTCGTGTGCAGGGAAAGGCCTCTGATCCCATGGAAAAGGCGCTGGAGGCGTGCACCCAGCTGGCACAGATGAAGGGGGAGCCGGCCGCACTGCGTGAGTACCTTGCCGAAACCGCGCGCAAAGTCTTTACTCCGGCTCTGGCGGGAATTCTGTTGAGGGATAGGCAGACCTACACGCTGGAAACTTTGTCCGGTTCCGGTAAAGAGGGCCCGGACAAAACTGTCCTGCTCACTCACGCCACTTCCTTCGCGTCGCAGGCGGTTGAGCAAGACCGGTTGCTGAACTTTCATTTTTCCTATGAAGAGGCGGGCAGGGAACGGCCTTGCCAGGGTCTGGCTTTTCCGCTGGTCACAAAACAATCTGCGGCTGTGTTCGTTCTGGTTCGGCGAACAGTTTTTTCCGCGAGTGAGCTCTCAGCCTTCACCTTGCTGGGCAAGACGGCACGCATCATGCTCGAAAACACTGAGCTGTCTGCACTGCAAGCGGACCGGCACAATGATATCGATCATCTGTTGCATCTGTACTCTGATCTCGGCGATGCCGCGCACCTTGACGGATTCCTGGATAACTTTGTCCTGCGCGTCGCCAACATAATGAAGGTTGAGCGCGCATTTGTCGCGGCTGTAGAGCCCGGAGGGTGTCGCTTACGTTGGGGGACGGTCAAGGGAGCCGCGGAACATCCCGGGCTTGACGTTTCCGCACTTGCGCGCCGGGTTCTGGAAACACGGCAAGAGTTTGCTGCCGACGACCTTTCTCGCCTTCCCGTGCCGGAGAAGGCACAGCTGCTTCAGTGGGACGCCATGGCCCGACAATATCTGGCCATTCCCTTGCTCGCCAGTGATGGTGCGCCACTGGGGATGCTGGGCCTGCTGAACAAGGCCGGCGCAACGCCTATTACGCGTGAGGATATCCGCCTGGCTCGCGTATTCGCCACTGGAGCCGCCATGGCTCTTGAATGGGCGCGCAACCTGAAACTTTCTGATCATCACAAGAAACGCGCTGAAGACCTGATGGAGATGGCGCTGGATCTGGGCTCGGTCCTGCGACTTCCGGAGTTCGTGAAGAATTTTACTGAGCGGGTTGCTGCCATGATCGGCGCAAAGAGCGGCATCCTGGCTTTGGCCCAGAGCAGCTCGGTGGAAAGCGTCGGTTTCTTTGGCGATAAGCCGGAACGAGATATTTTGCGGCGACTTAACCATGCGCTTTCAACATTTGGCGCCCATCATCCCGATGTGAAAATCACAAGTAACGGCGTCCCCTTGCTTGGGCGCGAACTCACCGCTGCACTCGGATGGCAGAACGTTACTCTGGTGCGTCTGGAAGGCGCTGATACTGATCTGCTGGGAGTTTTGGCGCTGGCGGATGTCAGCCAGGAACTTCTTCCCACGGACATCAATCTGCTGCAGGCCCTGATTGTGCACGGATCGGTCGCCCTTGAAAATTCGCGGCTGTTTACGCGGATCGCCCAATCCAGCCGGCAATGGCTGGAGATATTTGACTCCATTTCTGATTTCATC
>DASUBD010000140.1:0-3725 GCA_035763445.1 Candidatus Angelobacter sp. | reverse complement strand
GTAGATCCCAATGTGCGCGAGGCCGCACGAAGTCTTGAAAGATCACTGGGAGTCAAAGTAGAAATCCAGGATCGCAAAGGCAAGGGAAAGATCATCCTGAAGTATTCTTCCCTTGAGGATTTTGATCGCATCGTGGAGGTGCTGGGCACTCGGTAATACATCGATAAACATCGATGTAGATGGCGAGGGCGTTCCACGGCATGTGGGCGGCGTTCCTGGCTTTTTTGCAGTGCGGTCAGTTCCTGAGCCCGTTCCACTCTTCCGCGATCACTATTGAATTGCCGGGATTGGAAGGATCGTATTTGATGGACGTCATGAGCCCGGCCTTGCAGGAATGCAAATCCACACGATGCCGTAAAGCTGTCACGTCCTGTGAAGCTTCATAGCTCACGCCGGCCACGTCATATTGGTAGATCAGCAACTGGATCTCGCCGTGGCCGTTGGCAGGCATCTCACTCACGTCAATGACGGTGCCATCCGTGATGCGGCCGATTTCGTTGATGCGGTCACGACGCTCTCGCTCGCGCTGTTCTGGGGTTCTGCGACGGCTGCGCATGAGCGCGCGTGTCACTGCAAAAAGCCCCACTGCAGCGATCGCGATTACAGGATATAGACGAAGTGTAACGTTCATCAGAATCACGTCTTCGGAAAGACGCTCAGGACCACCTTAGGATGAGAATAGCGCAGCAATGGTCGCAGCAAAATCCGCAGGAGACCTTAAGAACACGCCAGTTCGTCTCCCTCCAGAAAATCATCCTCTTACGACACCGAAATCACAAGATGACCTTCGTTTTCCCATTGTCTGAGAATAAGTTAACCCAGCTTCAGCCGGTTATTTCACCGGGTTGCTGAGGGTGCCAATCCCCTCTACCGTGACTGACACCTCATCGCCTGAAGTAAGAGGGCCCACCCCCGCTGGCGTTCCAGTCAGCACGATATCTCCCGGCAACAACGTCATCACCTGAGCAATATGGCGGATAATCCTGTCCAGGGAAAAGATGAAAATTTTGGTGCTGGCTGATTGTTTGACGGCTCCGTTCACGCGCGTTTCCACCTGCACGCCAGCCCAGGGATCAATTTCATCGGAAACAATCGGGCCGACGGGACAAAAAGTATCAAACCCTTTCGCACGCCACCACTGGCCGTCTTTCTTTTGCAGGTCGCGCGCCGTCACATCGTTAGCGCATGTATAGCCAAAGATGTACGGCCGCACGTCCTCCCCGGCGCCAACATTTCGACAGGAACGTCCGATAACGAGTGTCAGCTCTCCTTCATATTCCACCCGCTGGGAAATGGGTCCGGGCATCACAATGGCAGCGCCCGGCGAAAGCAATGAGGTTGGAGGCTTGAAGAACAGCAAAGGCTCGACCGGCACTTCGTTGCCCAGTTCCTTTGCGTGGTCCGCATAGTTACGGCCGACACACAAAATCTTGGATGGGCGCACCGGCTCAAGCAATGAAACTGAACTGAGCGGTACAGGCGCGCTTCTTCCCGCTCGAGCAAAATCCGGCAAAGGTCCGTCCGAGGCAATCTGGGTTATCTGTTCTGTGCTGTTGATAATTTCAATAAGCCCGTATTTCGGCCCGTCAGAAGTGGAGAAGCGGCAATATCTCATTGTGTTTATCTCAAGTTAACAACCAACTTCCATGGGACAAAGTCATTCTTTTGGCACGGTCTCGGATGCTTCTTGTGACTTGGCGCTCTCATTTCCGCGCAAATCCACCGCGCTTACAGCGTAAAAATAAGTTTTATCAAGCTCGACGTTTCCATCATGGAATGCCGGCGTCTTCAGTAGCTGCGTATTGACCTTTACCGCAGGGGCGCCGCCAATATGCCGATACACGGTGTATCCGGCCAGATCTTCTTCCGTATTGGGCTTCCACGTAAGATCGATACCTGGATGGGCTATTACGCCGGAAAAAACCGCTTCCAGGCCAGAGGGCACTGCCGGCGGAAACGCATCGTGTGCAAAGATCGTAGCTACAGTAGAGTCATTACCTTCAATATCACCTTGCTGCGCGCCAGACCGCCACAGCGTTACCGGTACGATCCAGTAATCGTACGTTTTTTCCCATTCAACTCTGGAATCCAGCAGAGGCAGCACGTTGTCACCGGGCCGGACCTGTCCCACAATAACTGGTTCCACATTGCCCGGAGCATTGTGCTGACGACGCTTGATACGAAAAGTGAACTCTGAATTCAGGCGAGAGGAAGCCGGAACAGGCGGCTCAATAAAATTGATGCTCACGCCTTCAGGAGCGAGGGTGAGATCGAGCTTTGCTGGCGGCTCTGCGGTTAGCACCAGAGGGACCGCAGCCAGGTTCGAAGGAAAAGAGGTCCTGCCCCGCTTCGTAACCGACTCAACCCGGTAGAGCAAAAAATCAGCGGCGGCAGCGTTGGACAATTGGGCGGAAATATTGTCGCTCGCTGATGCTTTTGCCTGGGCCTTCTGCTCCAGCGCCGCCGATAGTGGTATTTCCGTTACTTTCTCGAATGGACCTTGGCGCTCGCCCCGGGAAAGCACCATTTCACCGGAGATCTTGAGCAGTTCACCATCTGTGAATTCGCTCGGAGCTGTCCATGTAAGCGTCACAGTTCCACCTTTCCGCGATGCCTGCAGATCTGTGATGGACTTCGGGATTCCCAGAGAAGGAGGTTGTGGTGCGCCGGGCAAACCACATCCGCAAAGGCAAACTGCTGCTGCCAGAAAAATGAAAGCGGTAAATCGCATGAAGTGAGAAGGGTAACACTCACGTGCGAACAGCGGAAGCACGCCTTCAACACTCGAATCCGTTCCCGCTGCTGAACCACTCACGATAGGGCAAATCACCAGCGAATACGCCGCGGTCAACCCGCGAGGACTACGCATCCTCTAATCCTGAAAGCGGCTTTTTCAATGACAACATTCGCCGGGACGGCCGTGGCCGCGGCCGGTCCGCTCCGCGAATGACCGGGAGAGTAAAAGATGAGAAAACAGTTTTTGATTGCCTCAGTACTTGCACTGGGTTTGGGCATAGCCCAGGCACAGACTCAGTCGATGCCAGCGCCAATGCAGGGTGGAACAGCATCTCCTTCTAGGCCTGACTCTAGTCAGGTTCAACCCGGCGCACCTCCGGCTACGGATGGAAGTGCCGGAACAGTAGGTACCATGGGAGCGCAGGCCAATGCTCCTCAATCTTTCCAGGGATGCCTTACGCGGGGTTCCAACGGCTGGTCTCTCGCCACGGATCAGGGCAACACCGTGAATGTGAACGGAACTGACGACCAGCTCTCACGCTACAGCAACCAGCAGGTTAGCATTCAGGGCACGCAGGCGAATGATGGAAGCATAGCCGTGACCTCCATCGACAAGGTTTCAGACACCTGCAGCAACAGTGGACAAGCCGCATCGGGCAGTACCTCACAAAGTCCGAGCAGCCAGTCTACGAGCACTACCAATACCCAAAGCACCACAACCACTTCGCCGAGTACTCAAGCCCCATCGGGCTCAGCCACGGGCGAAACTGGGATGAGTGGCCAGAGCACTCCGCCTCCGGCGACAGCTGATCAGAGTGCCAATCCGGCAACGGGAGCTCCAGGTACTGCAGCAAATCCCACGGGAACCACCAGCGCAGGAACTCCACCAGTGAGCAGCCAGACTCCTCCGAATACAGTGGGTTCAGGCTCTACCAGCGATCAGACCGCATCACCGGGCAGTGCGGCAGGTAGCACTCCGGGCTCAACGC
>DASUBD010000139.1:0-13169 GCA_035763445.1 Candidatus Angelobacter sp. | reverse complement strand
CCGTGGCTCCCGTTTTATAATCGCAAGTGTTAGTGATATGAGCAACACGCACTCAGCAATTCTGGATGTCGTTGGAGGCTGAGCAAGCACATATCAACAATAAGAGCGGGACGTTCGCTGGCGTGGTTAATAGGGTCCGACATAGATTCCCGACAAAAATTAGTGTGAGGTATTAATTTTTTATGCCTGATGAGAATGAAGATAAAACCATTTACAAGGTGGTGGTAAACCATGAAGAACAGTACTCCATCTGGCCGGCGCATCGGGAGAACGCCCTGGGTTGGAGAGATGCAGGCAAGAGCGGTACAAAAGAAGAGTGCTTAGCCTACATCAAAGAGGTTTGGACAGATATGCGTCCACTCAGCCTGCGCAAGAAAATGCAGGAGCAGGGATTGGGATAGGCAGCCTCTTAGATTTTTAGCTTCGAAATGCTTATATAAATCTCGCCTCCATCAGGAGGCCAACGCGCTTACGAGTTGTCTGTCAGCTTTGACAGGTGATTCATTTCCCATCCCAATTAGTCTGGTGCCTGGCGGCTGATCCAGTCCCAGCTTATTTCACGCGCGGTGAGTGTCTCGAAGGAGAGTTAAGATGGCAACCGTAGCAGCCGAAACTCCAAAAAATCCCCTTAGCGCATATGGACAGGCAAGATCAACCATCTCGGGAAATCCTCTGAGCGCTGACCAGTTGCGCAAGATCCATGCCTACTGGCGGGCGTGCAATTACCTGATGCTCGGCATGATTTACCTTCAGGACAATCCTCTCCTGAAGAAACCCCTCAAGCCGGAGCATATCAAAAATCGGCTCCTGGGGCACTGGGGAGCCAGCCCTGGATTGGCCTTCGCGTACATACATCTGAATCGACTTATCAAAAAATATGATCTTGACATGATCTTCATGGCGGGACCCGGACACGGCGCGCCCGGGGTTCTCGCTCCGGTTTACCTGGAAGGCGCCTATTCTGAGATTTATACCGACAAGAGCGAAGATGAACGAGGTTTGCACGAATTCTTCAAACAGTTTTCATTCCCGGGCGGCATCGGAAGCCACTGTACACCGGAAACACCCGGTTCCATTCACGAAGGAGGCGAACTTGGCTACGTGCTCTCCCACGCCTGCGGCGCCGCCTTTGACAATCCAGAACTGATTGTTGCGGCTGTGGTAGGTGACGGAGAGGCTGAGACGGGGGCTTTGGCCACTTCCTGGCACATCAACAAATTCCTGAACCCTGTCCGTGATGGCGCAGTGCTGCCCATCCTGCACTTGAATGGCTACAAGATCAACAATCCCACACTCCTTGCGCGAATCAGCCACGAGGAGCTGGAACATCTGCTCCATGGCTATGGCTGGACACCCTGCTTTGTAGAGGGTTCTGAGACTGAGAGCATGCATCAGGCCATGGCGGCAACGGTTGAGCATTGCATCACAGAGATTCGCAAAGCCCAGCAGAAGGCGCGGATGAGAGGCTCTGGGGAGCGTGTTCGCTGGCCGATGATCGTCCTCCGTACCCCGAAAGGCTGGACCGCTCCTGAGGAAGTGGGGGGCCACAGGCTGGAAGGTTTCTGGCGGGCCCATCAGGTTCCCATGCCTGACGTTAAGAGGAATCCGCAGCGGCTGGAGCAATTGGAGCGCTGGATGCGCTCGTACAAGCCGGAAGAGCTTTTTGATCAAAATGGCACGTTGATTCCCGAACTCAAGGAGCTTTCTCCGGTCGGCGCGCGGCGCATGGGCGCCAACCCTCACGCCAATGGCGGTCAACTGAAAAAGGCACTGAGGCTTCCTGACTTCAAGGACTACGCTTTAAAGATTGAAAAACCCGGCACGATTGAAGCGGAAAACACGCGGCCTCTGGGAGCATTTCTTCGCGACGTGATGAAGCTCAACATGAAGAATTTCCGCGTCTTCGGGCCCGATGAGAACACATCCAACAAACTGGCGGACATCTACTCAGTCAGCAAGAAATTCTGGATTGCCGAGTACTTTCCGGAAGATGCTGACGGCGGTGAACTGGCGACTGACGGCCGGGTCATGGAAATGCTGAGTGAACACACTGTGGAAGGCATGCTGGAAGGCTATGTGCTCAGCGGTCGACATGGCTTCATCTCATCATATGAGGCATTTATCCATGTGATCGATTCCATGTTCAACCAGCATGCCAAATGGCTCTCCATCTGCAATCACCTTTCCTGGCGGGCCAAGATTGCATCGCTCAACATCCTGATTACCTCAACGGTTTGGCGACAGGACCACAACGGTTTTACACATCAGGACCCGGGGTTCCTGGACGTGGTTGTGAACAAGAGCGCTGCAGTTACGCGGATTTATCTTCCTCCTGATGTCAACTCTCTGTTGTCGGTAGCCAATCATTGCCTGAAGAGTGAAAACTACGTGAACGTCATCGTCTGTGATAAGCAGATGCACCTGCAATATCTGAACATGGATGATGCGATCATTCACTGTACCAAAGGAATCGGCACGTGGAACAAGGCGTGCAATGACGACGATGGCGAGCCGGATCTGGTCATGGCCTCAGCTGGCGATATACCCACACAGGAAGCGCTGGCTGCGATCGTGCTGCTCCGCGAGGAATTCCCCCAACTCAAGATCCGTTACATCAACGTGGTTGATCTCTTTAAACTGCAGCCTCCCTCTGAGCATCCACATGGCTTGCCGGACCGGGATTTTGATGCGCTGTTCACCGTGGACAAGCCCATCATCTTCAACTTCCACGGGTATCCCTGGCTGATTCATCGCCTGGCGTACCGCCGCAGCAACCATAAGAACCTGCACGTCCGCGGCTATAAGGAGCAGGGAAACATCAACACGCCTCTGGAGCTTGCGATTGAGAACGAAATCGACCGCTTCAGTCTGGCTATGGATGCCATCCGGCGCGTGCCCAAGCTTCAGCGGATCGGCGGACGCGCCATGGAAAAATTCCTCAACGAGCAGATCAGGTGCCGCAACTATGCCTACGAGCACGGCACAGATAAGCCTGACGTCGCCGGCTGGAAGTGGCCGTACTAACGCCAATGATTCACGGCGGAGAGTTTGCAGCCATCTAGTCGCCGATTTTCCGCCGCTACTATCACAGCAGTAGCAAATGAATGTTCTGGTCCTCAATTCCGGCAGCTCCACGCTGAAATTCCAACTGATTGCCACCGATCCTGAGCGCATCAGGCAAAACCAGGATGAGCGCTTGTGTCGTGGGCTGATCGAAGGCATCGGTGGTGAATCAATTGTTACGGTTCACACATCGTTTCATCCCAGGCAGGTCTTTACGGCTCCGCTTTCCAACATCAGAGCGGCATTGGAATACCTGGTGCGGTGGATTGGCTCTCCGGACTCGGGAATTTTCCAATCCGGCGCAGCGGGCAAAATCGACGCTGTGGGACATCGCGTGGTTCACGGTGGGGAATTATTTTCCGAATCCACGGTGATCACCGAAGAAGTACTCAAGGGTATTGAGGAGTGCATTCAACTCGCGCCTCTTCACAACTCTAATAACCTGGAAGGAATTCGAGCCGCGCGACATGTGTTGGGCTCCGATCTGCTCCAGGTGGCTGTATTTGACACTTCGTTTCACGGCTCGATGCCGGAGCAGGCATACCTATACGCGTTGCCGTACTACCTTTATCAGCGTCACCGTATCCGTCGATTTGGATTTCACGGTACTTCCCACCGCTTTGTGGCTGAGCGATACGCTGCGTTGCGCCAGCAAGCCGCCGAACAGACAAATGTGATAACGCTGCACCTGGGGAACGGCTGCTCCGCGGCTGCCATCCGTCGGGGACGGTCTGTGGATACCTCCATGGGCATGACCCCTTTGGAAGGCCTGGTGATGGGCACCCGTTCTGGAGATATCGACCCGGCCCTCGTCACCCTGATCGCCGCCAGGGAAAGTCTTTCTCTGCATGAAGTGGAAGCGCTTCTCAATAACCAGTCCGGATTGCTTGGCATTTCCGGACTAACCAACGATATGCGCGTCTTGCTGGTCGAGTTGAAAAATCACGATAACCGCAGGGTGCGTCTGGCGATAGATATCTTTTGCTATCGAGTAAAAAAATATATTGGCGCGTTTCTGGCATGCATGGGCGGCGCCGATGCAGTTGTCTTTACCGGCGGGATTGGAGAGAACTCGCCGGAAATCCGGGCCGGCATCTGCGCGGGCATGGAATGGGCTGGATTAAGACTGGACCAGAATAGCAACCAGCGGGCCATCGGCTTGGAATCCCGGGTGAGTACCGATGATTCCACCTTACATGCATTTGTAATCCCCACAGATGAGGAACTCCTGATTGCGCGGGATACGGTGAATTGTGCACTCAGGGGGAAAGATAGAGGGCACAGAACCGAAACCGAAGAAGTGGACGAGGAAATAGCCCGAAGGTAGAGGACCGATGCAGAAGGAACTTCCCATAGTTTATCTGGCAAGACATGGTGAAACCGCATGGACCTTGTCTGGCCAGCACACCGGTCTTACGGATCTCCCGCTTACGGAGAATGGCGAACGTATTGCCAGGCGATTGGGCGATCGTCTTAAGGGAATTGCTCTGGCAAAGGTATACACCAGCCCCTTGCAGCGCGCGAGACGGACGTGTCAACTGGCCGGCTTCGGCTCTGTGGCCCAGGTGGATCCTGACCTTGTCGAGTGGGACTACGGCCAATATGAAGGGCGGCGCGGTATAGAGATTCGAGCGGAGCGCCCGGATTGGAACCTCTTCCGTGACGGCTGCCCCGGCGGCGAAACCCCGAAGGATGTCAGTGCTCGTGCTGACAGAGTCATCGGCCGGGTGCGGGCGATCCAAGGCAACGTACTGCTTTTTACAAGCGGGCATTTTATTCGTGTGCTGGCGGCCCGCTGGCTGGGGCTGGAACCCACAGTCAACAGCAGATATTTCATGCTGAGCACGGCGAGTCTCAGCGCCCTGGGTTATGAAAATGAACTCTCCCGGCCAGTGATTCGTTTTTGGAATGACACCCGCCATGTGGAGACCGAAACCCAGGCCGCATTGCGCCCGACTGCGTAAAAACAAAATGGGAGGCCTCGCCTGCAGCGGCAGAAAGGAACATCACGATGAGTACCAAACCAGTCTCGGCAATCTCGTCAATTGACGAAAAATCCCTGCAACGAGAGGTGGCAAAGCTGCTCAAGCAATATGGCTGCGGACCCATCGAATTCACCGGAGCTGATGGGCTGTATGAGCGGCATCTTTTGTTTGACAACATCAAAGATGCTGCCGCAATTCAGGCCCGTGAGCAATATGAGGCAGCAGCGCGCTCCGTCCGCGACGTGCTTTCCCAACGATGGCTGCTTACGGAGAAGACATACGCGAGCAAAAACCCCAAACGTATTTACTACCTTTCCATGGAATTTCTTCTGGGACGTTCGCTCGCCAACAACCTTACGAACCTTCTGTTCAGTCCCTTTCTGGCGCAACTTGAAAAACAAAAGAACATTGATCGCCTGTCACTGCTGGAACAAGAACCCGATGCGGGGCTGGGAAATGGAGGCCTGGGCCGGCTGGCTGCTTGTTTCCTTGACTCCATGGCAACCCTGCAGCTTCCCGCCATGGGATATGGCCTGCGCTATGAGTATGGAATTTTCAAGCAGAGCGTACAAGACGGATGGCAGCACGAACAAGGCGATCACTGGCTGCGCCGTCCAGACCCGTGGGAGAATGCGCGTCCGGACGAAGCGGTCGAGGTTAAACTGAACTGCTCGTTCGTCCTGGAAGGCGGAACATTTCGTGCGGTCTCGGGCCGCCCCTCAACCTTGCTCGGCATCCCTTACGATCGTCCGATTGTGGGGTACGGCGGGAAAACCATCAATACCCTCCGGCTTTGGGCAGCTGAAGCCTCCAACTATTTTGATTTTCAAGAGTTCAGCAGCGGGGCTTTCGCCGAAGCACTGGGAGAGACCCTGGGAGCTGAGTCTCTCACCCGCGTCTTATATCCAGATGACTCAACCAGCAAAGGACAAGGATTGCGGTTCCTGCAGGAATATTTCCTGGTGGCGTGCTCATTGGCTGATCTTGTGCGTCGATTCCGCAGTTGCAACAACGACTGGAGCACAATCGGCGATAAACTGGCGATCCAACTCAACGATACGCACCCGGCCATGGCTGTCCCCGAGCTGATGCGCATCCTGCTGGATGAAGCGCATCTGGAATGGGAACACGCCTGGGAACTCACGCAACAAGCTTTGGCTTATACCAATCACACGCTGCTGCCGGAAGCCCTGGAAAAATGGCCGCTTGCCTGGTTCGAGATCATGCTGCCGCGTAATTTGGAAATTATTTTTGAGATCAACAGGCGCCTGCTGGACCAGGTTCGCGCACGGTTTCCTGGCGACGACGGGCGGGCTGAACGAGTCAGCCTGGTCGAGGAGGGCAGCTCACGCAAGATCCGGATGGCAAATCTGGCCATCGCAGGCTGCCACAGCACCAATGGTGTGGCAGCCATTCACTCCCAGTTGTTACAGGCAACAACGGTGAAAGACCTGGCACAGCTGTTTCCGGAACGCTTCAACAACAAGACCAACGGTGTGACACCAAGACGCTGGCTGCTCCTCGCCAATCCTGCGTTGTCGCGCACAATCACCGATGCTATTGGGGATGGGTGGATTACCGATCTCGATCAACTGAATCAACTCAAGCCGCTTGCCAACGACCAGGCTTTCCGCGATGGCGTCCGCAAGGCCAAACGCGTCGCTAAGACGCAATTCGCTACCTGGCTCAAGCATACCTCCGGCCTGGTTGTCGATCCGGAGAGCATTTTCGATTCACAGGTCAAGCGCATTCACGAATACAAGCGGCAGCTGCTCAACGCGTTGCGCGTGGTCGCGCTCTACAATCGGTTGCGTGGGAATCCGAACGTCGAGATGGCTCCGCGCACGTTCTTCTTCGCCGGCAAGGCGGCGCCCGCTTATCAGCTGGCCAAGCTGATTATCAAGTTCATCAATAACCTCGCCGGCACAATTGATGGTGACCCAAATGTTCGCGGCCGCATCAAGGTGCTCTTTCTGCCGGAATATTGCGTTTCCCTCGCCGAGCGGTTGATTCCGGCAAGCGACGTGTCCAATCAAATATCCACCGCGGGTTACGAAGCCAGCGGTACCAGCAACATGAAATTCATGATGAATGGCGCCTTGACCATTGGCACGCGCGATGGCGCCACTATTGAAATGGCGGAAGCAGCGGGTGAGGAGAACTTCTTCCTGTTCGGGCTGACCGCGGATCAGGTTGCCGGCAGCCACGGATGGTACAACCCGCAGTGGCACTACGACAACGATCCGGAACTTCGTGCTGTGCTGGACTTGATCTTTGCAGATCATTTCAGCCGCTATGAGCCCGGCGTCTTCAAGCCGCTTCAGGACCTGCTGTTAACGCACGGAGACTTCTACAAGCATCTGGCAGATTTCCGGGCATATCTCGACGCAGACCAGCATCTGGTTGACTTGTACGCCCAGCCGGACAATTGGGCGCGGAAGGCCATTCTGAACATCGCCAGTTCAGGAAGGTTTTCAAGCGACCGCACTATACAACAGTACGCAACTGACATATGGAAAGCAGAGCCATGTCCAGTGCAATAGATTTGAAACCAGGAATTCGCGATCAGGAAAAATACGGGGAAATTTCTCTTCTCGCAGGCAAGCCTGCTCCAAAAGAGATACTGGAAGACGTAAGGCGTCTGGAATGGGAGTATTTCCACCGCGATCCTGATTTAGGGGATCCTCACCAACTGGTGAGCTTCGGAACCAGCGGGCATCGCGGGTCGCCGCTGGACGGCACATTCAATGAGGCACATATTCTGGCAACGACCCAGGCCATCTGTGACTACCGGCGACAGCAGAAAACAGATGGCCCGCTTTACATCGGGAAAGACACGCACGCGGTCTCCGCCCCGGCACAGCGCACGGCACTGGAAGTGCTGGCGGGTAATAACGTGGAGACAATTATTCAAAAAGATGATGGCGTAACGCCGACGCCGGTCATCTCGCGCGCAATCCTTGTTTGCAACCGGGGCCGCCAGCAGCATCTTGCAGATGGAATCGTGATTACGCCGTCTCATAACCCGCCGCGGGATGGCGGCTTTAAATACAACCCGCCCAATGGTGGTCCCGCTGAGACCCAGGTGACAAAGTGGATCGAGGCTCGGGCAAACGAGCTGCTGCGGGATGGAACTGCAGGAGTGAAGCGCGCATCTGCCTCCACGGCGATCAAGGCAGCGACCATTCATGAGGAAGATCTCATTTCTCCTTATGTAAACGATCTGCGGAATGTCGTGGACATGGAGGTGATCCGGAACGCCGGCATCACGCTGGCGGTGGATCCGCTCGGCGGCGCATCCAGACCTTATTGGGAGCCCATTAACTCTGTTTATGGCCTGAACATCGTCATCACAAATCCAGTCATAGATCCCACGTTTTCATTCATGTCGGTGGATCACGACGGCAAGATAAGGATGGACTGTTCCAGCCCCTATGCGATGGCGCGGCTGGTTGGTCTCAAAGACAAGTATCGCCTCGCTTTCGGGAATGATGCAGACGCTGACAGGCACGGCATTGTCACACCCAGCGCGGGACTGCTGAATCCCAACCATTACCTGGCGGCTGCGATCCACTATTTGCTGCGCCACCGGCCGCACTGGTCCAGAGACGCCGCCGTGGGAAAGACGCTGGTCAGCAGCAGCATGATCGATTTCGTGGTCAAAAAGCTAAACCGTCGCTTGTGTGAAGTTCCGGTGGGCTTCAAGTGGTTTGCGGAAGGGCTGTTCAATGGCTCGTTTTGCTTTGGTGGGGAAGAGAGTGCAGGGGCGAGTTTCCTCCGCCTGGATGGTTCCGTCTGGACGACAGACAAGGACGGCCTGATCATGGACCTGCTCGCAGCGGAGATCACCGCTCGTACAGGCAAGGATCCAGGCCAGCACTATGTTGAATTGACCGCCGAATTCGGTACGCCCTGCTATACGCGCATTGATGCGCCTGCCACATCCACACAGAAGGCAAAGCTGAGCCAACTCTCCCCGGATAATGTTCGCGAGTCAACGCTTGCGGGAGAGCCAATCACTGCCAAGCTCACTCGTGCTCCGGGCAACAATGCACCCATTGGCGGTTTGAAGGTGGTAACTGCCAGCGGCTGGTTTGCCGCCCGGCCGTCAGGCACGGAGAACATCTACAAAATTTACGCAGAAAGCTTCAAGGGCCCGGCCTGCCTTGAAGCCATCGTGAACGAAGCACAACAAATCGTGAATAACGCTCTGTTGTGAGAAGTGAAGTCTTTCCGGACTGAAAGGCAGGTGAATGGTGAAAGCTACGCAACTACTCCACAACCTTGGACAGAGCATCTGGCTCGACAACATCACGCGCGATTTGCTCGATACCGGCGCACTGAAGCGCGATATCGATGAGCTTTCTCTCACAGGACTCACTTCTAATCCCACGATCTTCTATCAGGCCATCAAGAACAGCAGAGCGTATGACGCAGACATCAGCAGGAAATTCAGTGAAGGCAAGTCAGCCGAGGCGATCTTCTTTGAGCTGGCTCTGGAAGACCTGACTCGGGCCGCCGATCTATTTCGGCCCATCTATGACCGTAGCAATGGCGTTGACGGATGGGTCTCCCTGGAAGTCTCGCCGTTGCTGGCCTATGACAGCTCGCGGACCCTGGTCGCCGCCAAAGAACTGCATGCCCGCGCGCAGCGCCCCAATCTGCTGATTAAAATCCCTGGCACGAGAGAAGGATTGCCGGCAATCGAAGAGGCTATCTTCTCCGGAATTCCCATCAACGTCACGCTCTTGTTTTCAGCCGAGCAATACCTCGCTGCCGCCGAGGCATTCCTGCGCGGCATAGAACGGCGCATGGAAGCCGGCCTTAATCCCAAAGTCGGATCAGTGGCATCGGTCTTCATCAGCCGCTGGGACGCAGCCGCAAGAGGCAAGGTGCCGAGTGAATTGAACAATAAGCTCGGCATCGCCATTGCGATGCGCACTTATAAGGCAGCTCGCGACTTTCTTACACTGCCGCGTTGGCACCGCATCTATAACGCTGGTGCTCTTCCACAGCGTCTTTTGTGGGCCAGCACCGGGACCAAAGACCCTAATGCATCAGAGGTTCTCTACGTCAAATCGCTGGCGGCGCCGTTCACGGTGAACACCATGCCTGAGGCAACATTGAAAGCCCTCGCCAATCAGAGCCACCTCGGGTCGATTCTGCCGGCTGACGGCGGCGACTGCGAAGAAGTGCTGGCCAGGTTGGTAGCAGCCGGTATAGATCTGGACGCCATGGCCGCTCAACTTCAAGATGAAGGAACAAAATCTTTCATTAAGTCCTGGAATGAGTTGCTGTCAGTTGTTGACTCCAAGAGCTTAGTGGTGCAAAAAGCGGCCAGCTGACGGGAAGGGAACGGCCGCAAAGGGGCGTAGCGTCGGCCATGCAGATGCCAGGAAGAGAGTAAGACAATGGCGCAACGCAAGAGTAGCGGGCTGCATGTGGTTGAGATGCTTGGTGCCAACACTGCTACGCAACCCATCGACAGAGCCGCTCCTGTGCCCGAGCACCTTGGGCGAAGCGCCCCTTTAGGCGCTACTCTCCTGTCAGGCGGCGTGAATTTCAGCTTGTACTCGCGCCACGCGTCTGGGGTTGAACTGCTCCTCTTCAACCACGCAGACGATAGTCGACCTGATCGGGTGATTTCTCTGGATCCATCGCTCAACCGAACCTATCACTACTGGCACGTCTTTGTTCCTGATCTGAAGGCGGGACAGCTCTACGGTTATCGCATTCATGGACCGTTTGATCCTTCCCAGGGACTGCGCTTTGATCCGCACAAGCTGCTGCTCGATCCTTATGCTCGCGCGGTCGCAGTTCCTAAAAGCTACTCGCGCCAGGCAGCCCGGGAAAAAGGCGATACCATCGCGACGGCCATGAAAAGCGCGATTGTAGATTCAAAGTCGTATGACTGGGAGGGAGATGAGCCTCTTCGTCACCCTTCGTCTCAATCAATCGTCTACGAAATGCACGTGAGAGGGTTTACTCGCCATCCGAATTCGGGTGTTGCACCGGAGGCGCGCGGCACCTATCGCGGGCTGATCGAAAAGATTCCTTATCTGCGAGACCTGGGCATCTCGGCGGTTGAACTTCTTCCCGTTTTCCAATTTGATCCGCAGGATTGCCCTCCTGGCCTGATCAATTATTGGGGCTATGCGCCGGTCTCTTTTTTTGCGCCACACCAGGCTTACAGTTCCCGGCAAGATCCTTTAGGCCCGGTGGATGAGTTTCGTGACATGGTCAAGGCACTGCATCGTGCGGGAATCGAGGTGATTCTGGACGTTGTATTCAATCATACGAGTGAAGGACCCAGCGACGGCCCGACAATATGCTTTCGCGGAATCGACAATGAGGCTTACTACATTCTTGAATCAGACCGCTCGCGCTACGCCAACTTCAGCGGCACCGGAAATACCATCAATGCGAATCATCCCATCGTCCGCCGGATGATTGTGGATAGTCTGCGCTATTGGGTGGAAGAAATGCATGTGGATGGCTTTCGTTTCGACCTGGCATCCATCCTGGCGCGCGACTCCTGCGGAAATCCAATGTCTAATCCCCCGGTCCTCTGGGACATTGAGTCTGATCCGGTTCTTGCTGGCACCAAGATGATTGCCGAAGCCTGGGATGCTGCCGGTCTGTACCAGGTCGGCAGTTTTGTTGGGGACAGCTGGAAGGAGTGGAATGGACGTTTCCGAGATGACGTCCGCAGTTTCTTCCGCGCAGACGAAGGGTCATTGCGGCAATTCGCTGACCGCTTGCTGGGCAGCCATGAAATCTATCGTCAAGAGGTGCGCGAGGCGGAGCAGAGCGTTAACTTCGTAACCTGCCACGATGGCTTTACCCTTAACGATCTGGTCTCTTACAACCAAAAACACAATGAGGCCAATGGCGAAGGGAATCGCGACGGAGCGGACGACAATCGAAGTTGGAATTGTGGCGTTGAAGGACCAACCGAAGTCCCGGAAATTGAAAGACTGCGAAATCGTCAGGCAAAAAACTTCTTTGCTGTTACGTTACTCTCCCTGGGGCTGCCGATGTTTGTGATGGGTGATGAAGTTCGGCGGACGCAGCAGGGTAACAACAATGCTTATTGTCATGACAACGAGATCAACTGGTTTGACTGGTCGCTCCTCAAGAAGCGGGCAGATGTGTACCGGTTCGTAAAATTGCTGATTGCAAGACGTGTGTTGCGAGATATGGGCCCGGAGCGGCAACGGCTTACCTTGACGCAGCTCATCAGCAGAGGAATCACGCGGTGGCACGGAGTCAAGCTCAATCAGCCGGACTGGAGCGATCACTCACATAGCGTCGCGCTCAGTGTTGAGCTGCCCGCGGAGCGTATGGCCGTCTATCTCATCTTTAATGGTTACTGGGAGACGATTGAGTTTGAACTTCCACGGATTGGAACAGCTCAGGAGAATGTGTGGAGACGATGGATTGACACTTTTCTGGAATCCCCTGACGATATAGCGCCCTGGCAAAATTCACCATGGATTGAGGCCTCAACATATCGGGCAGGATCGCGATCTGTTGTTGTTCTTTGGGGCAAATCGGATTAACGGGATGGTTGCGGTTGCCGGCGCCGGGTAAGAAGAGAAGCTGTTGGTCGTCCGAGCCGAGAGTGGCGCCTGCCGCGAAAGTCTGACGCGGTGTAATGGCACTTTCGGTCGCCGGGCTGACGGTTCATGACCCGGTCTGCTATTATTGATTCACAGAGCATGGACAGATGCTTTGGTTAGAAGGGTCCTCTGCCAGAGAGTTGGCAACGGTTTCCCGCTAACCCTATTTGAGCTGGGGACGTAGTTCAGTTGGTTAGAACGCTGCCCTGTCACGGCAGAGGTCGCGAGTTCGAGTCTCGTCGTCCCCGCCAACTTTTCAATCACTCACCGGAACTGGCACTTGGCGCAACTGTGCAAATCTGTCCGATGATGGTCCCAAAACTCTTCCACACACATATGTGACGGCCGTCACAGAAAATCGCGCGATGGAAACAGTCAAATCATTCCCGCTGGGTTCCCGCCGAACCAGCCTCACAGGGCTATTTAGCAGTATTTAGTGCCGGCAGCCCCATCGGACAAAACATATGAAAACACATGTACGCAGAGCTCTGCGGTGCTG